>NZ_JBSVWQ010000245.1:0-8356 GCF_054071215.1 Pseudomonas sp. SDO5522_S412
GGTGGTTCAGTCACTGATGTGCTGAATGACACACTGCATTCGCGAGCAAGCCCGCTCCCACACTGGTTTTGCGTTGGCAGTTAGATCAGCGGCTCATCCGGCTTCCTGTTCTTCCAGCCGTCATTGCCCGGCAGCAGCAGATTCAACGCAATCGCTACCACCGCACACAGGGCGATGCCCTTCAGGCCAAAGTCATCCGGGCCAGTGCCGGTGCCTACCAGCACACCGCCAATTCCGAACACCAGGGTCACCGACACAATCACCAGGTTGCGCGCTTCGCCAAGGTCGATCTTGTGGCGGATCAGGGTGTTCATCCCCACTGCGGCAATCGAGCCGAACAGCAGACACAGAATCCCGCCCATTACCGGGACTGGAATGCTCTGCAGCAGCGCGCCGAACTTGCCGATAAACGCCAGGCTGATGGCAAATACCGCCGCCCAGGTCATGATCTTCGGGTTGTAGTTCTTGGTCAGCATCACCGCGCCCGTCACTTCCGCGTAGGTCGTGTTGGGCGGGCCGCCGAACAGGCCGGCAGCGGTGGTGGCGATCCCGTCACCCAGCAGGGTGCGGTGCAGGCCGGGCTTCTTCAGGTAGTCGCGACCGGTCACGCTGCCCACCGCAATCACACCACCGATGTGTTCGATCGCCGGGGCCAGGGCCACCGGGACGATAAACAGGATCGCCTGCCAGTTGAATTCCGGCGCGGTGAAGTGGGGCAGGGCGAACCACGGTGCGGCGGCGATCTTCGCGGTGTCGACTACGCCGAAGTAGAACGACATGGCGAAACCCACCAGCACGCCGGAGATGATCGGCACCAGGCGGAAAATGCCTTTGCCGAACACCGCCACGATCAGCGTGGTCAGCAGCGCCGGCATCGAGATCAGCATGGCGGTCTGGTAGTGGATCAACTCACTGCCGTCACCGGCCTTGCCCATCGCCATATTGGCCGCAATCGGCGCCATGGCCAGGCCAATGGAAATGATCACCGGCCCGATCACCACCGGCGGCAGCAGCCGGTCGATGAAACCGGTGCCCTTGATCTTCACGGCCAGGCCCAGGAAGGTGTAAACGAAGCCGGCCGCCATCACGCCGCCCATGGTCGCCGCGAGGCCGAACTGGCCCTTGGCGAGAATGATCGGGGTGATAAACGCAAAGCTCGACGCCAGGAACACCGGTACCTGGCGCCCGGTAACCACCTGGAACAACAAGGTGCCCAAGCCTGCGGTAAACAGGGCGACGTTTGGATCGAGACCGGTGATCAGCGGCATCAACACCAGCGCGCCAAATGCTACGAAGAGCATCTGTGCGCCAGACAGGATCTGGCGCCAAAGCGGGTCGTTGAACTCATCCTGCATGGTCACGCGTCCTTCTGCTTGGTACCGAAGATCTTGTCGCCGGCATCGCCCAGGCCCGGGATGATGTAGCCATGTTCATTCAGGCGTTCATCGATGGATGCGGTGTAGATCAACACGTCCGGGTGGGCTTTCTCGACGGCGGCGATGCCTTCGGGAGCGGCCACCAGCACCATGGCGCGGATGTCCTTGCAACCGGCTTTTTTCAGCAGGTCGATGGTGGCAACCATGGAGCTGCCGGTGGCGAGCATCGGGTCGATGATCATCGCCAGGCGCTCGTCGATTTCCGGTACCAGTTTTTCCAAGTAGGTGTGGGCCTGCAGCGTCTCTTCGTTGCGGGCCACGCCTACGGCGCTGACCTTGGCACCCGGGATCAGGCTGAGCACGCCTTCGAGCATGCCGATACCGGCACGCAGGATCGGCACCACGGTAATCTTCTTGCCGGCGATTTTCTCGACCTGGACGGGACCACACCAACCGGCGATCTCGTAGTTTTCCAGGGGCAGGTCTTTGGTCGCCTCGTAGGTGAGCAGCGCTCCGACTTCCTGAGCAAGCTCACGGAAGTTCTTCGTGCTAATGTCGGCGCGGCGCATAAGGCCGAGTTTATGTCGGATCAGCGGATGGCGGATCTCACGGATGGGCATGGGGAAAGGCTCCGGCGGCGGGCAAAAAAACCGGCCTAGATTAATCTATCCGAGGGTGTTGTCCTATAGACATCTAGTACGTTAGTCCATTAAGGCTTGAACGTTGGGCCTCACATGCGTACCTTTGCCCGCTTTTCTTGCCACAGCACCCCCTTGGAGAGCGCCATGTCCGCTGATCTCGAGCATATCCGTCAAATCATGCGCGAGGCTGACTGCCTGTACACCGAAGCGCAAGTCGAAGAGGCCATCGCCAAGGTCGGCGCGCACATCTCCCGTGAAATGGCCGACACCAACCCGGTGGTCTTTTGCGTGATGAACGGTGGCCTGATTTTCGCCGGTAAATTGCTCACCCACCTGCAATTCCCGCTGGAAGCGTCCTACCTGCACGCCACACGCTATCGCAATGAAACCAGTGGCGGCGACCTGTTCTGGAAAGCCAAGCCGGAAGTCTCGTTCATCGACCGCGACGTGCTGATCATCGACGACATCCTCGACGAAGGTCACACCCTGGGCGCGATCATCGACTTCTGCAAACACGCCGGCGCGCGCAAGGTGCACACTGCCGTGCTGATCGACAAGGACCACGACCGCAAGGCCCGTCCGGACCTGAAAGCCGATTACGTGGGCCTGCCGTGCATTGACCGTTACATCTTCGGTTACGGCATGGACTACAAAGGCTACTGGCGCAACGCCAATGGGATTTACGCCGTTAAGGGGATGTAATCAATGGCCAGCTTTCTTGATCAAACGCTGTTTGCGGAGCTGGCCGAGAAAGCGGCTGGCAGCCCTCGTGGCCGGCATCACCACAACTTTCATCAGATGGAAGAGCCATGCCATCGCATGGCTGTCGGCATGCAGCCCAGCACCTATGTGCCGCCTCATCGTCATTTGAGTGCCGATAAGGCGGAAACCTTGCTGGTGCTGAAGGGCAGCCTGGGCTTGTTGATCTTCAGCGAGACCGGCGAGGTGCTGGCCAAGCGCGTGATGCAGGCGGGCGGTGAGTGCCAGGGCGTCGATTTGCCGCCCGGGGTGTTTCACGGCCTGGTGGTGCTGGAGCCAGATACTTTGATGTTCGAATGCAAAGCCGGACCGTATCGACCGGTGGGAGAGGGTGAGCTGGCCAGTTGGGCTCCCCGTGAAGGCGACGCTGAAGTGGCTGAGTATCAGCGCTGGATGCTTGCCCAGTTCGATTGAGCTAAAGTGCTGGGCCATCTTCCACGGAGCGGCCCATGCGCCTTTTGATCCGCAGTTGCGCCGCCCTGGCGCTGACCCTCAGTTTGCCCCTGGCGGCTGCTCCGGCGCCGCTGCACAGCCAATTCCTGCCGCCCGACGACCTGACCCTGCGCGCCGAAACCCCGGACCAGCAGCAATTGCTGCAAGTCACCGAGTATTCGGTGGTGGTGGGTAACCAGCGCCAATCCACCCAGCAGCCGATCCCGGTGACCTCGCCGTTGATGATCCGCCTCAAGGGCAAGTCCCTGAACAAAGGCGCGACCATCGCCCAGGTGATCCTCAATTTCGATGCCGAAAGCAAAAGCCTGAAAAAGCCGGTGTTCGACGATAAAAGCAAAACCCTGACCTTGTCGTACCCGATGACCCAGTATCGGGTGATCGTCGATCTGCTGCGCAACGACACGGTCTATGTGCAGTTCCTCAGTTACGCCAACGGCCATATCTGGGCCGATTTGCACACCGGGGCGGTGCGCGCCAAATAATCCAGCCGACGCGCATTCGGCGGTGTAAATACAGTCAATGTGGGAGCTGGCTTGCCTGCGATAGCGGTGGGTCCGTTGGCCCATCTGTTACTGATGCACCGCTATCGCAGGCAAGCCGGCTCCCACATTGGTTCGCGTAGCTTTCGAAGCCGCGGTGCCGCAGGTAAACTGCTTTTCCCGTGTAAATGTCTGCAGGCTGGAGTCGGTAATGCGTAAAGATAAGAAACAGGTGATTGGTGATGAAATCGGCGACGAGCAAATCAAGCTGTTCCTGGATTTCGAGCCGGTAGACGCCACTTCGCCGTCCCTGCACAAACTGATCAAGGCCTACCGCGGCCTGCGTATCGACGACTTCGAACGCTTCCTGGTTTTCTTCAAGGAAGCCGGCCTGGACCTCGATGGCAAGGACGAGCATGGCCTGACCTTCGTTGAAGTGATCAAGGACCAGCGCAACGCCGCCGAGTACATCGAGCTGATCGAACAAGCCCGCGGCTGATTGTTGCGGACGAAAAAAAACGCCCCGTTAGGGGCGTTTTTCGTTCCCACGCTCTGCGTGGGAATGCATCAACTGACGCTCTGCGTCACGACGCTCAAGCGTAGCTTTCGGTCTCGCTGCTCTGCTCAACCAGTTCCAGGCTGATGTTGTTCTGCGTGTTGATCTTGCGATACAGCTCGGCATCGGTCTCCAGGACCTTTTCCCGAGCCGGGAAGATCTCGTGCAGCTTGGCCGCCCACTCACCGGCCGCTTTCGTCGGGAAGCAGCGTTCGATCAGTTCCAGCATGATCGACACGGTCACCGAAGCACCTGGGGACGCGCCGAGCAGGGCGGCCAGCGAACCGTCCTTGGCCGCAACCAGTTCGGTACCGAATTGCAGCACGCCGCCTTTCTTCGGGTCTTTCTTGATGATCTGCACCCGTTGGCCGGCCACTTCCAGGCGCCAGTCTTCGGCTTTTGCCTCAGGGTAGAAGCGACGCAGGGATTCCAGGCGCTGCTCCATGGACTGGCGCACCTCGCTGACCAGGTACTTGGTCAGGTCCATGTTGTCCCGGGCCACGGCCAGCATCGGGCCGATGTTGCCGGCACGAATCGACATGGGCAGGTCAAGGAACGAGCCGTGTTTGAGGAACTTGGTGGTGAAACCGGCGTATGGCCCGAACAGCAGGGATTTCTTGCCGTCGACCACACGGGTGTCGAGGTGCGGCACCGACATCGGTGGCGAACCCACGGCTGCCTGGCTGTAGACCTTGGCCTGGTGGTGCTTGACCACTTCCGGGTTGTCGCAACGCAGCCACTGGCCGCTGACCGGGAAGCCGCCGAAGCCCTTGCTTTCCTCGATGCCCGAGGCTTGCAACAGCGGCAGGGCCGCGCCACCGGCGCCGAGGAACACGAACTTGGCGTCCACATCACGGGAATTGCCGCTGTTGACGTCCTTGATGCTCACGGTCCAGCCGGCGCCGTTGCGCTTGAGGCCGGTGACGCGCTTGCTGTACTTGACCTGGGCATCCGGGGCGCTGGTCAGGTGCGAGAGCAACTGGTTGGTCAGGGCGCCGAAGTTGACGTCGGTGCCGTTCATCACGCGGGTGGCGGCGATTTTTTCGTCCAGTGGGCGGCCGGGCATCATCAGCGGCATCCACTCGGCCATCTCGCTGCGGTCTTCGGTGTAGTGCATGTCCGAGAACGCGTGGTGCTGGCTGAGGGTTTCAAAGCGCTTCTTGAGGAACGACACGCCTTTCTCGCCCTGTACGAAGCTCAGGTGCGGCACGGGGCTGATAAAGGATTTGGACGAGCCAAAGGTGCCTTTCTTGGTCAGGTAGGCCCAGAACTGCTTCGACACCTCGAATTGGGTGTTGATGTGCACGGCTTTCTTGATGTCGATGGAGCCGTCGGCGGCCTGCGGTGTGTAGTTCAGCTCACACAGCCCGGCGTGGCCGGTACCGGCGTTGTTCCACGGGTTGGAACTTTCCGCGGCACCCGAATCCATCAGCTCAACGACTTCCAGCTTGAGGCCGGGGTCGAGCTCTTTGAGCAGTACGGCGAGGGTGGCACTCATGATGCCCGCACCTACCAGTACTACGTCGACTGCTTCGTTATGCGCCATTTAACGCGTCTCCAAAATCTGCAGCACCAAATTGACGGCATGGCTGCCAGGAGTGACGGGGCGGTTCACGTGATGCCCCAGGTTACCCATGGCCAGGATCGCCATGTCCGATTCTTCGCAATTTATCGCAAGCGGACGCTGCCGACCGGGCCTGATCTGCGTATGAACGCATTTAAGGGCGCCTGTGGCAATTCGACTTATGGTCAAGCTCGTCCGATCGTGCAACCAAATCCGTAGCGGACAGGCTTCAAGCTCCGGTTCTTGAGGAGTGCTCGGTCCTGTGTGGTGGGGCTGTTCCAGACGCTGATGGTGCTTGTACAAACGCAAAACTATTCATTTGCTCGCCACACTCTTGTGAAGTTGTGAAAACCCGTTTTTTTCACGCTCTTTTGAAGACGTGAACCTCAAAAAAGGGCTGCCCCAGCCTGGCACCTGGCCCGAAATCACTGCCGGCAAGCGGCAAAACGGGCAAACAACTCAAGTGGCCGAGCGCATGGCAGCTCTGGCAGATTCGGGTAAAGACGATGGTTTGCAGAGAAAACAGCAAGCTCGCCAGCTTCACACGATCTGTGTGGGCGGCTCTCTGTGGGCGGTGCGGGGGAGCTAATACAAGTGCATTAGCGATGCTGCGAGGCCCGATCAGGAGACGTCCTTATAATCGGGGGGAGATTGTAGCGAAGAAATGCGCGCAAATGGACGTGTTTAATGACTTTTATTAGCAGTCTGGTCAGGAGGCCAACGCGTGCCGTGCCTGTGGCTGCGAAACCCGGGGGCTGACGCGCGCGCTGGCGGGCAGCGGGCGGTGCATCCAGCTCAGGCGGGTCTCTTCGACTTCGACCCAGCCTTCACCGACGGGCGGCAGGCTGCACTGCTTGAAAGCCTGGCAGCAGCCTTGGGCGTCGAGCAGGGCAAAGTTGCGATGGCTGGTGTGGGAAAAGAACAAAGATTTGAGAAGGCGCATGGCTGTGTACCCGGTTCGTTACATGCTGCGAAGGTTGGCAGTCTGGCATGACATTGAGGTGACGGTTCTGTGTGAAAATTGTAATTTCGCCGACAGTTCAGGCGCCGTTCAGGAATTCTGGTGAGTGGCGAGCGCTCACCGTTATACTGGCGCCCTGTTTGCATCTAGTCCTGGAGAAATGAGTATGTTGCAACGCCTGTTGTTCGGTTTGATCACTGTGACCAGTTTGACCCTGGTTGGCTGCGCCCACAGCCCGCAACAACTCAGCCCGCAACCGAAAATCACCACCCAGCTGGCGCCTGTCGGCCATGGCCAGCCGGTGTCGGTGCGTGTGGTTGACGGGCGTCCGTCGCCGACCCTCGGCACCCGTGGCGGCCTGTACCCGGAAACCAGCGCCATCACGGTGACCGGTGCGGACGTGCTGCCCAAGCTGCAAGCCCAGGCCGAAGCGGCCGTGCGCCTGTTGGGCTTCACCCCTTCCAACTCGCCAGGTGCGCCACAACTGACCATCACCCTGGCCGAGCTGAAGTATCAGTCGCCCAAGGAAGGCCTGTACGTGACTGAAGCCACCATCGGCGCGACCTTCAAGTCCGACGTGACTGCCGGTACCCGTCGCTACAGCGGCCGTTACGGCGCATCCCTGGACCAGCGCTTCGGCATGGCGCCGAACCAGGAAACCAACACCAAGCTGGTCAGCGACGTGTTGAGCGATGCCCTGACGCGCCTGTTCAAGGACCCGAGCATCGGTTCGCTGCTCAGCTCGCAGTAACCGTCAGGCGGGCGCGGAGCGCCCCAGTCGGCATTCCTTTGCGGCGCGTGGGAACGATGACCGGGCTCAGCGATGAGCCCGGTTTTTTTACGCCTGCCGTTTTCATGCAGCCGTTTCGACATAAAAGTCCAGCACACTCACGCCAGTGAGCAAGTCCAGCTCTGGCAGGTCGGCATGTTGATGCCCGCCGAGGGCGCAATACACCAGCCAGTGGCGGTCCTGCACATTGAACGCGAGGCCGCCCACCAGGGCCTCTTGCTCATCGCTTGGGGCAATCAGATACAGCCGATCCTGGTTCTGCGCGTGCAACATGACAAGCTCCCGGGCTTTCGAAGGGCAACAGAGTGGCTTGTTAAGGTGACGTTCAGGTGACGCTGTAAATTACTGGATACATTAGCCGTCAATGGGGAAGGAGTAATGACGCGCAGGCGGCGCATATCATTCAGGTTTGTATCTGGATTGATACCAAGACACTGATACATCGAGGTTTGCGATGTCGCTGACCGCACTACTGCTCAATTCCCTTGCCCTGTTACTGGCCTGCCCGGCGGCATGGCTGCTGTTTGTCACGCGCCTGCATGAACAGCGCGCGGTGGCCCGCCTTGCGGCGCAAAGCGAACTGCGTGCCATTGATCAGCCGATGCTGTATCTGGACGTGTTGACGCAGCGTACCTATCGCCTGTTCTACCGGTTGGGGTTTGCCTGTCTGGGGCTGGCGTTGCTGGTGTCCTTTCTAAGTACCCGATTGTAGGAACACCCTAAAAACAACTGTGGGAGCGGGCTTGCTCGCGAATGCGGTGTATCAGTCACCAGATG
>NZ_JBSVWQ010000246.1:0-8289 GCF_054071215.1 Pseudomonas sp. SDO5522_S412
GAGATATCGACTGATCCACCGCATTCGCGAGCAAGCCCGCTCCCACATTTGTATTGCGGTGATCTCTAGAACTTAGTTCTTCACCACTTCCTCAAGCGTGAAGCGCCCCAACGGGTTTTGCAGGAAGTTGCTGACGTTCTTGCGTGAGATGTTGATGTACGGGCTGTAGTACAAGTCGATCCAGTTCACATCCTGTTTCGCCATTTTCTGCAGGTCGACGTACATCTGCTCACGCTTGACCGGGTCCGCCTCGATCCGCGCCGCGGCCACCAGGTCCTTGACCTTGTCGTTCTTGTAGCGAGTCATGTAGTTCTGGTTGGTGTCGTGGCCCAGCACGAAGGTGGTCTTCTGGTCCGGGTCGAGGATGTCGTTGGTCCAGTACATCACCGAAATATCGTAATCGCCGTCCACCAGCATCTGCCAGCTTTGGGTCGGGTCGACCTTTTGCAGGTTGGCCGTCACACCGACCTTGGCCAGTTGATCCTTGATCATCACCGCAATCTGCTCGTCGGCTTCGTTGCCGGCGTTGACCACGTAGTTGAGCTTCAAATCCTGAGCGCCGGCAGCCGCCAGCAGCTTCTTGGCTTCGGTCGGGTCATACGGGCGTTGCAGGTTGTTGGCGTAGTGGTACAACGAGCCTTTTGGGATGTAGGAATAGGCCACGGTGCCCTGGCCGAAGGTGGCGGTTTTCACCAGCGATTGTTTATCGATGGCCATGTCCAGCGCCTGGCGCACTTCCGGCTTGGCCAGCAGGCCGTGGGCGTGGTTGATCAACAGGTGATCTTCACGGGTGGACGGATCGGAGTGCACCACCACGTTCTTGTCTTTTTTCAGCTCTTCAACCCGGGAAAACGGGACGAAGATCGCCGTGTCCAGCTCGTTGTTCTGCACCATGCGCATGCGGGTGTTGTCGTCGGTGACGGAGACCCATTCCACACCATCCAGGCTGACGTTGCTGGCCTGCCAGAAGTTCGGGTTCTTCTTCAGGATCACCCGATCGCCCTTGCGCCACTCGTCCACGGTAAACGCGCCGGAGGTCACCGGGTTTTCCGAGTAGGCGTCTTCGCCCATCTTGGTCATGGCTTTTTCCGACAGGATCGACACCGTCGGCGAAGCCAGTTGCGAGAGGAAGGCCACCGCCGGGGTTTTCAAGGTCACGACCAGCGTCTGCGGATCAGCTGCCTTGGCGGTGTTGATCAGGCTGAACGGGTCGCTCCACAGCGAGGCCTTGTTGTCGCGGATGCGCAACAGGCTGAAGGCAGCGTCGTCGGCGGTGATCGGCGAGCCATCCGAGAACTTCGCGGCCCGCAGCTTGAAGGTGTACGTCAGGCCGTCCTTGGAAATGTCCCAGCTTTCTGCCAGCCCCGGTTCCATCTTGGTGCCCAGGTTGTCCACGCGCACCAGGGTGTCGTAGACGTTGGCGAACACCCAGGTATCGCGGTTCTGCGCGCTTTTGATCGGGTCAAACGTGGTGCTGTCTTCGCGGCAGCCGATGGTCAGCACACCTGCGGCGTGGGCAATACCGGCGGTCAGCGACCAGGCGGTGAGTGTGGCGGCGGCGAGCAACTTCAAGTGACGGGATTGCATGTCATAACTCCTTGTCTATAACGGCGGTTGTTCATGATCGGCAGGAAGGGTTCAAAGCAAAGGTTCTTCAAGCACGCAACTGTACCGATGCGTTTGCACAACGTGAGTCGGCGGCAATACCTCGGCACACACGGCTCGTGCATGTCGGCAACGCGGGTGAAAGGCGCAACCATTAGGCAGCTTCAGCGGGCTCGGCGGCTCGCCCGGCAACGGTTCGCTGGGCAGCGGGCGGTACGGATCAATCTCCGGGATCGCCTGGATCAACGCCGCCGTGTAGGGGTGACGGGGCGTGGTGAACACTGCCTCCACCGGGCCTTCCTCGACGATTTTCCCCAGGTACATCACCGCCACCCGATCACACAGGCGGCGGACGATGGCCAGGTCGTGGGCGATAAACAGGATCGCCAGGTTCATGCGCTGTTGCAGTTCCAGCAGCAGGTTGATGATCTGGCCCTGGATCGACACATCCAGGGCAGCCACGCATTCGTCGGCGATGATCAGCCGCGGCTCCACCGCCAGCGCCCGGGCAATGCCGACGCGCTGGCACTGGCCGCCGCTCAGGGAGCCAGGCTTGCGGCTGGCAAGCTCGGGGCGCAGGCCTACCAGATCGAGTAATTCGTCGACCCGGCGTGGGATGTTTTCTGGCGCCACCTTGCGCTGCACCCGCAGGACTTCGGCAATGGTTTCGCCGATGGTCAGCCGCGGGTTCAGGGCCGCGTAGGGATCCTGGAAGATCATCGCCGTCTCGTGCCGCAAACGGGCGATATCGACCGGCCCGGCGTGGGCCATGTCGATGCCGTCAAACACCACCTGCCCGGCGCTGATGGGGTTGAGGTGCAGGATCGCCCTCCCCAATGTGCTTTTGCCGCTGCCGGACTCGCCCACCAAACCCAGTGTTTCACCGGCGGCCAGGGTCAACGACACCCCGTTGACCGCCCTCACCCACTGTTTATTCAGGCCGAACAGGCCGCTGCCGGCGGCGGCAAAACGCACCTCAAGGTCATTCACCTGCAACAACGTCATGGGCGAACTCCCAGGGGATAGTGACAGGCCACCCGCGCGCCTTCCGGCAGCAGCTCGGTGCACAAGGTGCCGACTTGCGGGCAGCGCGGGTTGAACCGGCAGCCCTTGGGCAATGCGTCGAGCAATGGCGGTTGGCCGGCGATGGTGCGCAACAGGGCGTGGCCGCTGCTGGTGGCGGGCTGGCACTCGATCAGGCCGGCGGTGTAAGGGTGTTGCGGGTGTGCCAGCAGCTCGTATTTGCTGCCGTGTTCGCACAGGCGCCCGGCGTACATTACGGCGATGGAGTCGCAGGTTTGCGCCACCACGCCCAGGTCGTGAGTGATCATGATGATCGACAGGCCACGCTGGTCCCGCAGGTCCAGCAACAGCCGCAGAATCTGGGCTTGCACGGTCACGTCGAGGGCGGTGGTCGGTTCGTCGGCAATCAGCACCTTGGGATTGCAGCCAAGGGCCACCGCGATCATTGCCCGCTGGCGCATGCCGCCGGAAAACTCGTGGGGGTAATTGTCGATCCGCGCCTGGGGATCGGGAATGCCGACCTGGCGCAGCACTTCGATAGCCTGCAAGCGCGCCTCCTTTTTCGACGCGCCCTGGTGCAGTCGGATGCCTTCGGCGATCTGCTCGCCGATGCGCATCAACGGGTCGAGGTGGCTACTGGGGTTCTGGAAAATCATCCCAAGTTGCCCACCGCGTACCGCGCGCATGCCGGCGTCATCCAGCTGCAGAAGGTCCTGGCCCGCCAGGCGCACCGAACCGCCCTGCACCCGCAGGCTCGGGGACGGCAGCAAGCGCATCAGCCCGCGACAGGCCATGGTCTTGCCCGAACCGCTTTCGCCCACCAGGCCGAGGATTTCACCTTCGGCCAGGTCGAACGACACCCGGTCCACCAACGTTACGTCGCGCCCGGTGTTATTGGCGATGACGCTCAGGTCCTGCACCTGCAACAGGCTCATGAGCGATCCCCCAGCACTTGCGCCACACCATCGGCCAGCAGGCTGAAGCCCATGGCCAGGGTCACGATGGCCAGGCCCGGGAAGGTGCAAATCCACCAGGCGGTAGTGATGAACGCCTGGCCTTCGGCAACCATGGTGCCCCACTCGGCGGTCGGCGGTTGTACGCCCAGGCCGAGGTAGCTGACCGCTGCGCCGTTGAGCAGCACCAGCACTGCGTCAGACATCGAGAACACAATCGAACCGAACATCGCGTTGGGCAACAAATGCCGGAACAGAATGCGCCCATGGCCAAAGCCCAGGCTTTTGGCGGCCAGGGCGAAGTCGCTTTCCTTGAGCACCAGGATCTGCGAGCGGATCAGCCGCGCGTAGGACACCCAGCCCACCAGCGCCATGGCGATGTAAAAGCTTTTCAAACCCGGGCCGAGAATGGCCATGATCGCCAGCATCAGCACCAGGAAAGGGAACGCGAGGATCACGTCGATCACCCGCATGCAGAAGCTGTCGAAACGCCCGCCGATGTAGCCAGACACCGCACCGACAAAGGTGCCGATCAGGAACGGAAAGATCACCCCGACCACCGCCAGTTGCAGGTCGATGCGTGCGCCCCAGATCACCCTCGAAAGGATGTCTCGCCCGTAGTTGTCCGTGCCAAATGGATGGGCCTGGCTGGGACCCAGCAAACTGATGTCGGTATTTTGCGCAATCGGGTCAAAGGGTGCGATCCAGGGGGCGAACACGGCCAGCGCCAGCCATGTCAGCAGAATCAACAGACCCCATGCCGCCGTCAGCCGGCCATTGCGAAAACCGAAGCGCAGGCGCAGGCGCCACGGGGCGATCAATGGGCGGCTGCTCATTGCATCTTCACTCGCGGGTCCAGCGTGACCGTCACCACATCGGCAACAAAGTTGACCAGCACGGTGGCACAGGCCAGCACCATCGCCACGCCCTGCACCACCATGTAGTCGCGGGTGAAGATGCCGCGCACCAGCAATTGGCCGATGCCGGGAATCGCAAACAGGCTTTCGATCACCACCGTGCCGCTGATCAGCCAGCCAATGTTCACCGCCAGCAGGTTCACCGCCGGCACCAGGGAATTGGGCAGCACATGACGACGAAACACCGCCGCCTCCGACAACCCGCGCGCCCGGGCGGCGGTAACGTGGTCAGCCTGCAACTCCATCAACATGCTCGCCCGCAGGTTGCGCACCAGCACCGCCGACAGCGCCAGGGCGATGGTCAGGCACGGCAGAACCATGTGGTGCGCCTTGTCCAGCCAGGTGCGCCCATACCCGGAGACCGGGAACAGGCCCCATTGCACGCTGAGCAACAGGATCAGCATCAAGCCCAGCCAGAACGCCGGCATGCCCAGGCCCACCGTAGTGAACAGCCGGATCAGGTTATCCGCCCAGCCACCTTTATTACGCGCGGCCACGGTGGCCAGCGGCACGGCGATCAACAGCGCCAGCAGCACACTGCCGAGCACCAGGAACAGGGTCGGCTCGATGCGGGTGACGATCAGTTTCAGCGCGTCGACCTTGTACAGCAGTGACTGGCCGAGGTCGCCCTTGAGCAGGTTTTTCAGGAAGTAGAAATATTGCAGCCACAGCGGCTGGTCGAGGCCGTACTGGGCGCGGATCTTCAGCAACGCGTCCGGGGTGCTGCGCGAACCCAGCAGGGCCCGCGCCGGGTCGCCGGGAATCGAGCGCACCAGCACAAAGGTGATCAGGCTGATGCCAAACAGCACCGGCAGCAATTGCAGCGGCCGGGACAGCACAAAACGGTAACGCGCCAGGTTCATCCGTCAGCCTCGATGACGAGCGAGGAAGTCCAGCAGCACCGGGAAGTATGCCTGGGGCTCTTCGTAAAAAGGCATATGGCTGCTGTTGGGGAACACGTGCAGCTCGGCGTGCCGGGCCGCGCTTTTCATGCGCATGGCGCAGGCCGGGGTCAGTTCGTCGTGCTGGCCGGTGGTGATCAGTATCGGCATCTTGAACTCGGCCATCTCGGGGATGCGGTTCCAGTCCTTGAGGTTGCCGATGTAGAGAAATTCGTTGGGACCCTGCATGGTTTCGTAGGGGCCCATGTTCCAGTCGCCGAGGGAACGCTGGACCGGCGCCGGCCATTCGTCCAGGCGGCAGACGTGGCGGTAGTTGAGCAAGGTGATGGCGGCCTGGTACTGCGGGTGATCGAGGGTGCCCATGGCTTCATGGCGTTGCATCATCGCCACGGTTTCGCTGCCCAGGGCGCCGCGCAGGCGTTCCAGCTCGAGGGACAGGTGCGGAATGTCGCCGACGGTGTTTTCCAGGATCAGGCTTTTCAGCGCATCGGGGTAGTGAATGGCGTACTCGATGCCCAACCATCCGCCCCAGGAATGCCCCAGCAAGTGCACGCGGCCAAGGCCAAGGGCCTGGCGCACGGTTTCGACTTCTTCGACATAACGGCTGATTTCCCACAGCGAAACATCGGTCGGTCTGGCTGAAGCGCCCGTGCCAAGCTGGTCGAATGCAACCACTCGCAGGCCGTTGTCCTTGAGCCAGCCATGGGCGTCGCGCAAGTAGTCGCAAGGCAGCCCGGGGCCGCCATTGAGGCACAGCAACACTTCATCGCCTTCGCCAAAGCTATAGGCCACGAGGTTGTGGCCATCGACCTGCACGTTGTACCGCTGGTCGGGGGCAATTTCACGCCACATGCATACATTCCTTGTTGTGTGTCGGCCCTGTGGAGAGTGGCCGTTTAGAGGCCAACACTACCGAGGATGCCGCGTGTCCATAACCTGGTAATTCTTATAGGTTTGGTCTGGCAGTCCTTCGCCGGGGCGTGGCATTCTACTTGCAGCAAGACGAGATTCAAATGAAATCGGGAGCAGAACGGATGCTGGCCAGGCTAACTGCGTTTAATGACCGTCTCATCCCCGGCAGGAGCCTGGATGAACAGATGGACAACACCCTCGTATTGGCCCAGGACCTGGGTTTTGATGCGTTGGTCTACGACTACACCCCCGTGCCCATTGACCATAATGGTGCACTGATCACCCCTTCTGTGCTGCAACTGCGCAATACCCCGCCCGACTGGTACAACCTGTGGTGCAGTTCCGGCTTTTATCAGATCGATCCGGTGCAACACCTCGCACTGTCGACGGTTTCACCATTTGTGTGGTCCTACGAGGCCAAGGCCGATACCGCGCTGCAAAAAATCATCGACCCCTGCCACGCCCCGGTTTCCAGCTACTTGCACGACCGCCAGATGACCTGCGGCGTCAGCGTGCCGATCCATTTGCCCCGTGGCGGCTTCGCCTCGCTGACCGGCCTGCGCACCGGCAAGGCCAGCGCCGTGTTGCAGGACGCCCGCCAGACGCTGTCGGAATTCAGCCTGATTACCCACGCCTTGCAGGAAGCGGCCTACCCGCTTTTCAGCAAGGAACTGCGCTCCTACCCGCATATCCGCCTGACCAAGCGTGAGCGCGAATGCCTGAAATGGGCCGCCGACGGCCTGACCGCCGCCGAAATCGCCACGCAATTGAGCCGCTCCCTGGCAGTGGTTACCCTGCACCTGGCGTCGGCCATGCACAAACTGGGGGCCAAGAACCGGGTGCAAGCGGTGGTACGGGCCACTCATTACCGGCTGCTGGAAGACTGATCCGAAGGAAAAACCTAGCTGTTTTGCTAGTTACTTAAACTTTCTGTGCCGACTATCGTGTACCTGATCACTTTTTCTCAGGGCAGGGCACGAAATGGAATTCATCGAAACAATCCGCGAAGGCTATGCGGCCTTTCGCGACTACCAGACCTGGTATCGGGTAACCGGCGACCTGGACAGCGGCCTCACGCCGCTGGTCATCCTCCATGGTGGCCCGGGTTGTACCCATGATTATGTCGATGCCTACAAGGACGTAGCCGCCAGTGGCCACGCGGTCATTCACTACGACCAACTGGGCAACGGCCGCTCCACCCACCTGCCTGACAAAGACCCTTCATTCTGGACCGTCGGCTTGTTCCTCGAAGAACTGGACAACCTGCTGGACCATCTGCAGATCAGCAACAACTACGCGATCCTGGGTCAATCCTGGGGCGGCATGCTCGGCAGCGAACACGCCATCCTGCAACCCAAGGGCCTGCGTGCATTTATTCCGGCCAACTCGCCGACCTGCATGTGCACCTGGGTTGCCGAGGCCAACCGCCTGCGCAAGCTACTGCCTGAAGGCGTGCACGAGACCTTGCTCAAGCATGAACAGGCCGGCACCTACCAGGACCCTGAGTACCTGGCCGCCTCGCGGATTTTCTATGACCAGCACGTGTGCCGGGTCAATCCGTGGCCGGAAGAAGTCGCCCGCACATTCGCCCAGGTGGATTCGGACCCGACGGTGTATCACGCCATGAGCGGCCCGACGGAATTCCATGTAATTGGCAGCTTGAAAGACTGGAACGTGATCGGCCGGCTGTCGAAGGTCAATGTGCCGACCCTGGTGATTTCCGGTCGCCATGACGAGGCCACGCCGCTGGTGGTCAAGCCGTTCCTGGATGAGATTGCCGATGTGCGCTGGGCGCTGTTCGAAGACTCCAGCCACATGCCGCATGTTGAAGAGCGACAGGCGTGCATGGGGACGGTGGTGCAGTTTTTGGATGAGGCTTGTTCGGTGCCCCACAGAACGCTCAAGACTGGCTGAGATCAAAATGTGGGAGCGGGCTTGCTCGCGAAGGCGGTGGATCAGTCAGCATATTTAGCGACT
>NZ_JBSVWQ010000247.1:0-8227 GCF_054071215.1 Pseudomonas sp. SDO5522_S412
TACATGTACCGACTGACCCACCGCCTTCGCGAGCAAGCCCGCTCCCACATTTTGATTTGTGGTGTGGCGACTGACCGGCTATAAAACAGCCCAGCGTCCACCGAGAAGCGACAATGAACCCCTTCGAAGACATGCGCCTGTTTTGCCAGGTCATGGAATCCGGCAGTTTCACCGCTGCCGCCGAGCATCTTGGCCTGTCCAAGCAGTTTGTCAGCCGCCGCCTGATCCAGCTGGAAGAGCGCCTCGGCGTACGCCTGCTCAACCGCTCCACCCGCCGCCTGGATGTCACGCCGCTGGGCCAGAGTTACTACGAATCCGCCCTGCGCCTGCTCAGTGAAGTCGAGCAAGTGGAGCAGGGCATCGCCGGGCAAAACACCGAGCCCCGAGGCACCATTCGCCTGAGCGCGCCGTTGTCGTTTGCCATGGCGCACCTGGGTTGCCTGTTGCCGCTGTTCCTGCAACGCCACCCTCACGTCACCGTGGAAGTGGACCTCAGCGACCGCCCGGTAGACCTCATCAGCGAGGGCTACGACCTGGTGCTGCGCATCGGCACCCTCGAGGATTCGACCCTGATCGCCCGACGCATCGCCAGTGTGCAGCGCGTCTATTGCGCCAGTCCCGACTACCTGGCCCGCCACGGCACGCCGCAGAGGCCCGATGACCTGGCCGATCACGCATGCCTGCCTTACGGCCATGGTCGCCAGGTGCAATGGCACTTCAAGGTCGATGGCAAACCCCACACCCGCAACGTCAGCGGGCGCATGCGGGTCAACAACGGTGAGTTGCTGCGGGATGCCGCCGTGGCCGGGTTGGGCATCACCTACCTACCCAATTTTATCGTTGCCCAGGCCTTGCAGGACGGCCGCCTGGTGACGCTGCTGGAAGACTGCGCGCCCGAACCCCTGACCCTTTCCGCCGTTTACCCCCAGCACCGCCAGAGCTCGCGCCCGGTGCAGGCGTTGATCGAGTTCCTGCGTGAACGCCTGGCTGGCGGTTGTTGAATCAGAACGCGTACTGCACCCGGCTGTAGTAATACCCGCCGGTAAACCCGAACGGCGAATAGCTGCCCCAGTTATCGCCGAACGACGAGTTCTTCACGCCGATGTGATCCGGGTATTTGTCGAACAGGTTCTGCGCACCTACGGCCACCGTCAGCTGTTTGCTGATCGCGTAGGCCACGTCGAGGTCAGTGATCCACTTGGCCGAATACGTGCGGTCCAGGCTCGCGTCGCTGGAGCTGTTGACCTCGGTGTAGGTGCCGTAGCGAGTCAGGCGCAGGTTGACGTCGAAGTCGTGGATCGCCCAGTCGGCGGAGAAGATCATCTTGCTGCTGGGTGAGGTCTTGGTGATCAGTGCCCGTGACTGGCGACCCATCAACTGGAAGTTGCCCAGGGCGGCGAGCTGCGCCGGGGTGTCGTTGACGCTGAGGATCTGCGTGTGGTTGTAGTTCAGCGCCGCCGTCCATTTCACCGAGCCGTAGCGGTCGAGGTTCTGCCGGTAGTTGCCCACCACGTCCACCCCGGAGGTGCGGGTGTTGGCGCCGTTGGTGAAGTACTGCGCGCCCGCCGTGGCCGGTACGCCGATGCTGTCCAACAGGGAGGCAATGCCCGGGCCCTGGAAGCGTTCGCTGAGCACCAGGCGGTCCCGCAGGTTGATCACGTAGCCGTCCACTGTGAGGCTCAAGTCATCGCTTGGGGTCACGGCGAAACCGAGGCTGAAGTTGGTCGAGCGCTCCGGCTTCAGTGACTTGGCACCCAATGCCTGGGCGCCGGCGGAATCCACCGGCAGGATCACGTAGTTATACGACTGGTACACGCCATTGATGGTGTCGAACCCGGTGGAGCGTGCGGTGAAGATCTCGTTGGCCAGGGACGGTGCGCGAAAGCCGTTGCTCACGGTGCCGCGCAGGGCGAACACCGGGTTGAACGCATATCGCGTGCTGAGCTTGCCGCTGCGGGTACCGCCGACGCCTTCGTTGTAATGCTCGTAGCGCCCGGCCACGCCGACGTACCACTGCTCGGTGGGGTAGAACCCGAGGTCGACATAGCTGGCGACGCTGTTGCGGCTGACCTTCTGCGCGTCTTCCGGACGGATGCCGTTGGTGACCTGGGCCCCCGGATCGGGACGCTGCCCGGCACGCGGATGGCCTGCTGGGAACACGTAGCCGCCATCGATATAGGAAGCCTCTGAGCCGGCGCGGGTCTCGTAGCTCTCGCGCCGGTGCTCCAGGCCGAACGCCACGTCCAGCGGCTTGGCCAGGCCGATCTCGTAGGTGTTTTTCAGGTCGAGGTTGGTGGTGAGCTGGTCGGCGATGTAGATCCCGGAGGTGAACTTGTTCGGTGTGCTTTCGCCCAGGGACGGGTTCTGGTTGTCGTAGGTGCGCTGCTTGGCGTAGTTGCGCCCGTAGGTGCTGCTCAGGTCCCAACCCCAGCCGCCGCCAAGGTCGTTGCCCTTGGCGCCGAAAGCCGATTGGAAGTCCGTCTCGTTGACCAGCCAGTACGGGCTGTAGCCATCGGGGTATCCATTGGGCCCGGTGGTGATGGTGTTGCGGCCGTTGGGCAGGCGGAAGTTCTGGCCGTCGTTGTTCTCCCGGGTGGCCAGGGTGGAAAACGAGTACAGCGTCAGGTTGTCGTTCAGCGGCAGGTCGAGGTTGTACGCCACATCGCCCAACTGGCTGCGGGGCGAGCCGTAGCCTTTGTAGGTGTGGTGGCTGGAGGTGGCTTCGCGCGGGTCGGGGGAACCGTCCGCCAGCGGGTAGTAATGGCTGCTGTAGCCGTTGCTGCCGGCCTTGTTGTCGCGCTCCTGGTAGCGGGTGTCGAGGGACACGTTGAGCACCCCGGCTTCACCCACCTGGAAGCCATAGTTAAGCGCCTCCTGGCCGGTGCCGCGCTTGCCGTCGTAGTTCTGCCCCAGGGTGGTGTCGGAACTGCCGCCGGTGGTCTGCTTGAGGATGATGTTGATCACCCCGGAAATCGCATCCGAGCCGTATTGCGCCGCTGCACCGTCGCGCAGCACCTCCACATGGTCGATGGCAGCCACCGGGATCAGGTCGAGGTCGCTGGGGGCCGCGCCGCTGTTGATGCCGTTGATGTTCAGGGTGGCGCTGGTATGGCGGCGTTTGCCGTTGACCAGCACCAGTACGTGAGAGGCGGTGAGGCCGCGTAGGGTGGCCGAACGCACCACGCCGCTGGCATCCCAGCCGGCGCGGTCGGGCAGGTTGAAGGAGGGGATGAGCTTGCCCAATGCCTCCAGCAAACTCGGCTTGCCCACGGCCCGAAGCTGTTCGCCGCTGATCACATCAATCGGCGTGGGGCTGGTGGTGACGGTGCGTTGTTCGGCGCCACGGTTGCCGGTGACCACCACGGTGTCGAGGGTGGGGGAGCGGTCTTCGGCAGATTCGACGCCGAAGGACGCCAGGCCGCACGCCAGCGAGAGCGGCAGGAGTTTCAGATGATTGTACCGATGTAGCCTTTTACGGTGAGCGAGCTTGCTGTGGCGAGTAGGCTTGCTGTGGCCAGGGAGCTTGCTGTGGTGAGGAAGCTTGCTGTGGCGAGGGAGCTTGCTCCCGCTGGGCTGCGTAGCAGCCCCAATACGGTCTTCCGAGGAAATTGCGGAGTCAGGCTTCAGGGCCGCTGCGCGCCCCAGCGGGAGCAAGCTCCCTCGCCACAAAGGTGCCGTCAGCCAGTTGAATTTTCGCATGAGAGTGGAGCTCCTTGGTCTCGAGTGATGTCCCTGTCAGCGTTTGCGCGCGGCAACCGCTTCGATTTCTACCAGCCCGCCGGGCAATGGCAGCGCGACGACTTGCACCGCGGTGCGCGCCGGTTTTTTCGGCTGCTCGGCACTGCCGAAAAACGGCGTGTAGCCTTCCTGCAACCCGGCAAAGTCGAGCTTGCCGCCCTTGGCTGGATCGCCCACCAGGAATATCCGCAGCTGCACCACATCTCCCAAATCCAGGCCCTGGCTTTGCAGCACACCCTTGAGCTTGTTGAGGATCGACGTGGTCTGGATGGCCGTGTCGCCATAGGCGGCAAACGAGTCTTTCGGCGCCTTGGGGTCATGCAGGTCGGCCAGCAACCCACTCACAAACAGCAGCTCGGTCTGCGGCGGTACCGACACCGCCAACGAGATAGGGAAATTCGAGTTCGGCAGCGGCACGCGCTTGATCTCATCGGCGTGGGCGGCAAGGGTGGTGGCGGTCATCAGCAGTCCTGCAAAAAGCGTCTTCATCGGTTCATTCCTTGAGAGAGAAAAGTCAGGCGGCGACGCCCGGTTGCTGGCGTTCGGCATGCCGGCCGATCAGCGAGACGATGCGCCGCGCCGAATCGGCGGCGCTGTTCTGCCAGATGCCGACGCCGCCGTGGGCGAGGGCGTCGCTGGCCAGGTACGTGCGGCCCTGGGGCTCGTTGAGCAGGCGGTAGGCGCTTTCGCCGACCTCGTCGTTGACGATCCACGGGCCCTTGCTGTAGCTGACTTTCGACCAGTTGATCGCCACCGGTTTTTGCAGCTTGGCGCTGTGGCCGGGGTGCAACAGCTCCACCGCCTGGCGTGAGGAGGCGAACTGTTCGGCCAGGGATTTCTGGCTGAAGGCCTGGGCCGATTCACTGGTGTTGTAGGCCGCCACCAGAATCCCCTGGGCGCTGTTGAGGCGGTCGCTGGGGTACCACAGGCCTTTGACTTCATGGTCGAGGTACGACAGGCCGCCGTAGATGTTGAAGTCGGTTTCCCAGAAACGCGGCGCCTGCCAGGCCACCTTGTTGGCCTGGTCGCTTTGCGCGGTCTGGATCGCCTGCTTGAAGGGTGCCGTGAAGTTGGTTGGCAGCTTGGCCAGCAGCGGCAAGGGCACGGTGACAATCGCGTAGTCGGCACTCAGCACCTGGGTCTTGCCGCTGATGCGGTCGCGGTAGGTGATCCGGCTGCCTTGCTCCGAGGTCTGGATATCGCTGACTTCGGCGTTGAAGCGCACCGCATCTTTCAGATGCTCGTAGAAGGCATACGGAATGCGGTCCATGCCGCCCACCGGCTGGAACATGGTGGAGGAAAACTCCGGGATTTCATCGAACACCAGTGCGCCCCACAGCTTGGGATTGAGCAGGGTCTGCAGCTCCAGCGGCGCGCGGGTCACGCCGGTCTGGTCGCCGGCGCCGGGCACGCGGGTGTAGCCGGAGCGCACCGAACCCTTGTATTGCAGGTCGCCGTTGAGGTCGCCGTACACTTTGAGGAAACTCAGCAACGCCTTGCGGTCATCCACGCTCAGGTCCTGGTCCAACGCCTTGCGGCTGACTGTGCGGGCCAGCAGTTCCGAGAGCTGGCCACGGGTGTCATTGACCGCCTGGCGCAACTGGAACGCCGGTTGCTGCGTATCCGGCCGGGCCAGGGCGTTGCGGCTGCTGTTGACCAGTACTTGCAGCTCCACACCCAGCTCGCGGCAGTAGCCGAGGATCGTCTGGTGGTGGCTGGGAATACGCGCGGGGCCGGCGTTGAAAAACTGCCCGTCATCAAAGTCGACGGTCTGGCTGACGCCGTCGTCGAAATCGACCTTGGTGCCTCGGCGCAGGGTCCAGTTGCGTCCACCCACCCGGTCGCGGGCTTCCAGGATCGTCACGTTGAACCCGGCCTTGCGCAGCTCATAGGCGCTGACCAGCCCGGAGATCCCGGCGCCGACCACCACCACCTGCTTGCCTTTGCCGGTGCTGCCCAATTGCAGTGGGGTAAAGCTCGATGCCACCGCCTGAGGCGTCAACCCCAGCGCGCCCAATGCGCTGACAGCGGCGGAATAACCGCCCACGGCGGCAATACGGGAAATCAGTTCCCTGCGGGTAAAAGCCATGATTCGCTCCTTGAGATAGCGGTTTGTCAGAGGTCGTAGCGCACGGTCAGCAACAGGGTTCGCGGGTCGTTGACCGAGTAGTAGCGGGCGCCGCTGGAGGGCACGTAGCCCACCGACTGCGGGTAGGCGCGGTCCAGCAGGTTTTTCACCGCCAGGGTGGTGGTCCAGTGGCCGTCGCCGCTGATGTAGCGGGTGTTGGCGTTCCAGAAGGTCTGTTGCGGGATTTCCTGGATGTCGTCGTTCAATGCGTTGGCGTAGGACTTGGTCTGGAACTGCGCATCGGTGCCTGCCAGCCAGATGCCCGGCAGCCCGGCCGGGATGGTGTAGTTCAGGCCAACGCTCGCGTTCCAGCGTGGCGAGAACACCAGTTGCTTGCCGTTGGCATCCACCCCGGCACCGCTGGCGTTCTGGAAGTCGTCGTACTTGCTTTGCAGGTAGCCGACGTTGGCGGTCAGTTGCAGGTCGCGGCTCAGGGCGGTGAGGGTTTCCAGTTCTACGCCGTAGGTGTGGGCACGGCCGACGTTGGTGCGCAGGCTCACCCCCAGCGCCGGGTCATAGGCGTTGGTTTGCAGGTCTTTGTAGTCGTTGTAGAACAGCGCGACGTTGGCCCGCAGGCGCTGGTCGAAGAAGTCGCCCTTGACCCCGGTTTCCCAGGTGGTCACGTCTTCCGGGGAGAACGCCTGTTCGGCGGCGGCCTGGGTGGGGGCGCGGTTGTCGTAGCCACCGGCCTTGAAACCCTTGGCGACGTAGGCGTATTGGTTCAGGTGCGGGGTCCAGGCGTATTCGAAGCCGATCTTCGGGCTGGTGGACTGCCAGGATTTGCTCGACTCGGCGGTGAAGTTGGTGCCGGTGATTTGCCGGTCGGTGTTGATCGCGTAGTTGGTGAAGTCGAAATTCTTGTGCTCGCGGGTAAAGCGCAGGCCGGCGATCAGCGACAGTTGTTGCGTCAGCTTGTAGGTGCCCTGGCCATACAGCGCATAGCTTTCGGTGTTGGTGGTGCTGTATTGGCCCTGGCCGATCACCCGATTGCGGGCGATGGAATAGGTAAGGTTGTCGCGGTCGGCGTCGAACTTCTCGCGGTACAGGTACACCCCGGTGCTGAAGCTGAAATCGTCGTAGTCGCCGTTGAGCTGGAACTCCTGGGTCGCATAGTTTTGCTTGTACAGGATCAGGTTGTTCTGGATCAGCGCGGCTTGCCCTGAGTTGTCGTAGTCCACCGGTTGGTGGAACGCCGAGTAGGCGGTCACCGACTTGAAGTTCAGGTTGTCATTGATCGCGTAAATCGCCCGCAGTACCGAGCTGCCCTGGTCCAGGCGGTTTTTCGGGTCGAGGCTGCTGTAGCTCTTGAACTTGTCGAAATGCCCGTTGGCGTCGAAAGGCGTGTAGCTGGTGGTGTCGCCCCGGTCGAAGGTACCGGCCAGGGTCAGTTGCACATCCCACGGCGAATCCACCGGCTTGTAGCGCAGCTTGCCGCGGTAGGACTGGATGTCGACGTTGTTTACATCCTTGCCCCGGGTGGGGTCGGAGACGGTGCCGTCGCGGCTCAGGCGGATCGCCGAGAAACTGCCGAACAGCGCGTTGTCCACCAGCGGGCCGCTGATCAGCAGGCGTGCGTTCTGCGCGTCGTAGTTGCCGGCGCCCAGCTCTACAAAACCACGGGTTTCCTGGGTCGGGTCGCGGGTGATCACGCGGATCGCGCCGGCGCTGCTGTTGCGTCCGTACAGGGTGCCCTGAGGCCCGCGCAGCACTTCGACACGCTCCACATCGTTGAAGTCGAGCATCGACGAAATCGCACGCGGGATGTACAGGTCATCGGCATACACGGCGACGGCGGCTTCCTGGATCGGGTCGGTTTCACCGATACCGCGAATGCCGTAGGTCTGCGCGCTGTAGGAGATCGACTGGCGGCTGAGTGTCAGGTTCGGCACCTGGCCCGAGAGGTCGCGCACGCTGTTGATCTGCTTGTCTTCCAGGGCCTTTTCATCAAACGCGGAAATCGCCAGCGGGGTTTTTTGCAGGTCTTCGCTGCGGTGCTCGGCGGTGACATTGACCACCGGCAGGGCGGCGTCGTCGGCGTGAACGGCGAGGCCGAACAGGGCGAGGGAGATGGCCAGTGCCAGGCGATTGGGTACGGCGGTAGGACTCATGATGGACCCCTGAGGTGGTTGACGGTTTAGGCAAAATTGGGCCTCCACCTGGTCAGGGGTCGGTACTGGATGTAACAGTATTTGTATAAATGCCGGGCGTAAAAGTCCGATTAGTTATAAGTTAATTATAAAAAATAGGTATGTATTGGTTTGAATGTGATGCGTAAGTCTGATGATATTTTTCAGCCGAACAAAAAACAAATGTGGGAGCGGGCTTGCCCGCGAATGCGGTCGCTCAGTCAACATTGATAGT
>NZ_JBSVWQ010000248.1:0-8124 GCF_054071215.1 Pseudomonas sp. SDO5522_S412
GTCAGTTAAAGCATCAGCGACTGATACAGCGCATTCGCGAGCAAGCCCGCTCCCACATTTTTGATTGTGTTTCTACACAGCATTCCCGTTTTGTCGCAGGCGTTTGTAGAGGGTATTACGGCTGACGCCAAGCTCTCTGGCCAGGTGAGAGATATTCCCGCCCACCGCCTTCAGTCGCTCATTCAGGTCCAGACTGTCATCCACTGCATCACACACCGGCACCACCCCATTCAAATCCACAAAAAAATCATCCGGCAAATGTTCCGCCCGAATCGGCTGCTCTTCCGCCATGGCCAGTGCCACCTGCAACACGCTGCTCACCTGGCGCAGGTTCCCCGGCCACGGATGCTGTTCAAACAAGGCCAGCACCTCGTTAGTCAACCCGGCCCACTGCGTCGGCTCGCGATGCTGTTGCCACAGCTGCTTGAACAACGCCTGTTTATCCGTGCGCTCCCGTAGCGGCGGCAGCTCCAGGGTCAGGCCACCGATGCGGTAATACAGGTCTTCGCGAAAACGCCCGAGCTGTACCTGTTCGCGCAGCGAGCGGTTGGTGGCGGAGATGATCCGCAAATCCACCGGGTACAACTCGCTGCTGCCTACAGGCTGCACACAGCGCTCCTGCAATACCCGCAACAGCCGGGCCTGGGTCGGCAGGGGCATGTCGCCGATCTCGTCGAGGAACAGCGTGCCTTTGTCTGCCTTGCGGATCAGCCCGATGCTGCCTTTCTGGTTGGCGCCGGTGAATGCGCCTTTTTCATAGCCGAACAGTTCCGACTCCACCAGTTCGGCGGGGATCGCTGCGCAGTTGACCGCGATAAACGCTTGTTGGCTGCGAGAGCTGGCCTGGTGCAGGGCTTTGACGAACACTTCCTTGCCGACACCGGTTTCACCGTGGATCAGCAACGGAATATCCTTTTCCAGCAGGCGCTCGGCCTGACGCACGGCCTTTTCCACGCGGGTATCGCCGAAGTGCAGGGTCTTGAGACTGATGGCCGTGGGGCCAGGTTCGCGGGGCTTTTTCGTTTCCACAAACACGCGAGCCTGCACTGGCGCCTGTTTCGGCCGTTTCAGCAGGCACTGGAAACGGTTGCGTCCGGCGGCTTGCAGCGAGAAGGGCAGGCCTTCGGGCTGGTTGAGCAGTTCCAGCAGCGAGACCTTGAACAGGCTGTCGATCAGCACCCGCGACAGGCTGATGCCCAGCAGGTTGTCGGCCCGGCGATTGGCCGACAGTACCTGGCCGCTTTCATCAAAAATCAGCAGCCCGGCCCATTGGCTGTCGAGATTGTTCAACCCGGTATTGAACGTCAGCTGGAAATGCTCACCGCGAAACAGGTTGAGGATCAGCCGGTTCTCGACGGTCTGGCTCATCATCTTGACCATGCCGAGGGTGTGGGAGGGCGGCAGGTAGCTGTCGCTGGACACATCCAGCACCGCGATGATTTCCCGCTGCGCATCGAAGATTGGCGCTGCCGAGCCGGTCATGAAACGGTTGGCCTTGAGGAAGTGTTCGTCGTGTTCGATATGCACCGCCTGGGCACAGGCCAGGGCGGTGCCGATGGCGTTGGTGCCGCTGGAGCGCTCCATCCAGCTGGCGCCGGCGCTGAAACCACGGGCCAGCTTGGGGTCGATAAAGCGTTGGGTGCCCCACGAAGTCAGCACCTGGCCCTGGTTGTCGGCGAGCATGATCAGGCAGTTGGAATTGCTGAGGATGTTCTCGTAGTAGGGCAGCACTTCCTGGTGGGTGGTCTGCACAAGGGAATGCTGGCTTTCCAACAACTGGCTGACGCCGTCTGCGGGCAGTTGGTCGAAGCTCGGTGTGCTCTGGTGATCCAGGCCATAGGCCCGGCAGCGGCGCCAGGAGTCCTGGATGATGGCATCGTGCGCCAGCGGTGTGCTCATGGCGGTGACCCTTGCTTTATTGTTGTTCTGGGGTGCGGAAGGCCCGTTCAGTGTTGTTCAGAACTGTTCATTGTCAACCCGCCGATTGTTCAGTTGTTCAGCCTGACCTGTTCATTTCTGTTCAGAGGCGAATCGCTGTTTTGCCTAACTCGTTGACCGGCCTGAGGTTTGGGTTGTTGGCACGGAACTCGCTCTGTGCTCCTGCCAGAACCATTCCAATAATAAATAGGTCGTGTCATGTCATTGACCCTGGAGCACGTCACTCGCGTTGTCGAAGGCCAAACCTGGATCGACGACGCCAACCTGCGTTTCGAAGCCGGTTCCTTCAATGTATTGCTGGGCCGCACGCTCTCCGGCAAGACCAGCCTGATGCGCCTGATGGCCGGCCTGGACAAGCCTGACAGCGGGCGCATCCTGATGAATGGCGTGGACGTCACCCAGAAGCCGGTGCGCCTGCGCAATGTGTCGATGGTCTATCAGCAGTTCATCAACTACCCGACCATGACCGTGTTCGAGAACATCGCCTCGCCGCTGCGCCAGGCCGGAGTCTCTGCCGAGCAGATCCAGAGCAAAGTCCTCGAAACCGCGAAAATGCTGCGTATCGAGAAATTCCTCCAGCGTCACCCCCTGGAACTCTCCGGCGGCCAGCAGCAACGCACCGCCATGGCCCGGGCGCTGGTCAAGGATGCCGAGCTGATTCTGTTCGATGAACCCCTGGTGAACCTGGACTACAAACTGCGCGAAGAACTGCGCCAGGAAATGCGCGAGCTGTTCAAGGCACGCCATACCATCGCGATCTACGCCACCACCGAACCCAACGAAGCCCTGGCCCTGGGCGGCACCACCACGATTCTGCATGAGGGCCGGGTGATCCAGAGCGGCAAGGCGGCCGAGGTTTATCACCAGCCACAGACCGTGCTGGCGGCCGAGCTGTTTTCCGAGCCGCCGATCAACCTGATGCCCGGGCGCATCAGTGGCAATGAAGTGAGCTTCGCCAACTTCGTGCACTTCCCGCTGAACGTCGACCTGCGGCCCATCGGTGAGGGCGAGTTTCGCTTTGGCGTGCGTCCCAGCCATATCAGCCTGGTGCCGAGCAACGACGATGACCTGGAATTGGCCGTGACCGTGGAGGTCGCCGAGATCAGTGGCTCGGAAACCTTCCTGCATGTGCGCAGCGAACACTTCCTGCTGGTGCTGCATTTGCCCGGGGTGCATGAGTACGACGTCGACGCGCCGATCCGCATCTATATCCCCACCCACAAACTGTTTGTGTTCGATGGCCAGGGACGGCTGGTCCAGGCCCCCGGCCGACGTGTCGCGAGGGTTGCCTGATGGCCGAGATCCATTTGCAGAACCTGGCCCACAGCTACAGCTCAAAGCCAAACGGCCCCGAGGACTACGCGATTCGCGAGATGAACCACGTCTGGGAGCAGGGCGGCGCATACGCGTTGCTGGGGCCGTCGGGCTGCGGCAAGTCGACCTTGCTCAACATCATCTCCGGCCTGCTCAGCCCATCCGAAGGCCAGGTGCTGTTCGACGCCAAGGTGGTCAACGAACTGACCCCGGAAAAACGCAACATCGCCCAGGTGTTCCAGTTTCCGGTGGTGTACGACACCATGACCGTGTTCGATAACCTGGCTTTTCCCCTGCGAAACCAGGGCATGGCCGAGGCGAAAATTCACAGCAAGGTGCAGGAAATTGCCGAGGTGCTCGACCTGCAAAACCTGCTGGACAAAAAGGCCCGCAACCTCACTGCCGATGAAAAGCAGAAAGTCTCCATGGGCCGCGGGCTGGTGCGGGATGACGTGTCGGCGATCCTGTTTGACGAACCGCTGACGGTGATCGACCCGCACCTGAAGTGGAAGCTGCGGCGCAAGCTCAAGCAGATCCACGAGCAGTTCAACATCACCATGGTCTACGTGACCCACGACCAACTGGAAGCCTCGACCTTCGCCGACAAGATCGCGGTGATGTATGGCGGGCAGATCGTGCAGTTCGGCACGCCCCGGGAGTTGTTCGAGCGGCCCAGCCACACCTTTGTCGGCTATTTCATCGGCAGCCCTGGGATGAATCTGATTGAGGTGCAGGCAGAGGCGGGCGGTGTGCGCTTTGCCGGGACACATCTGGCGTTGCCCGAGGCGTTGCAGCAGCGCATTGGCGAAACGCCTTACAAAAGGCTGCAGGTCGGCATCCGCCCGGAATTTATCCACGTGTGGGATGAGCACAATCCCGACGCGCTACAGGCGCAAGTCACCCATGTGGAAGACCTCGGCACCTACAAGATCATGACCCTCAACCTCGATGGCGCACCGTTGAAAGTGCGCCTGGCCGAAGACAAACCGGTGCCCGAGGGCCAGGCGTCCATCAGCTTTCCGGGGCAGTGGCTGATGGTGTATGCCGATGACTACTTGCTGGAGGTGCAGCCATGAACAAGGTGCAGAACAACAAGGCCTGGTGGCTGGTATTGCCGGTGTTCCTGCTGGTGGCCTTCAGCGCGGTGATCCCGATGATGACCGTGGTCAACTACTCGGTGCAGGACATCTTCGACCAATCCAGCCGTTACTTCGTCGGCGCCGACTGGTACAAACAGGTGCTGCTGGACCCGCGCCTGCATGACTCGCTGCTGCGTCAGTTCATCTACTCGGCGTGTGTGCTGTTGATCGAGATTCCGCTGGGCATCGCGATTGCCCTGACGATGCCCACCAAGGGCCGATGGTCGTCGCTGGTGTTGATCGTAATGGCGATTCCGCTGCTGATTCCGTGGAACGTGGTCGGCACCATCTGGCAGATTTTCGGCCGTGCCGACATTGGCCTGATGGGTTCCACGCTCAATGCGATGGGCATCAGCTACAACTACGCCGCCAACACCATGGACGCCTGGGTCACGGTGCTGGTGATGGACGTGTGGCACTGGACGTCCCTGGTGGCGCTGCTGTGTTTCTCGGGGCTGCGGGCGATCCCGGATGTGTACTACCAGGCGGCGCGGATTGATCGGGCGTCTAGCTGGGCGGTGTTCCGACATATCCAGCTGCCAAAACTGAAGAGCGTGCTGTTGATCGCGGTGATGCTGCGCTTCATGGACAGTTTCATGATCTACACCGAACCGTTTGTGCTGACGGGCGGCGGGCCAGGGAACGCCACCACCTTCCTCAGCCAGACGCTTACCCAAATGGCCGTAGGCCAATTCGACCTGGGCCCGGCGGCGGCGTTTTCGCTGGTGTACTTCCTGATCATCCTGTTGGTGTCCTGGCTGTTCTACACCGCCATGACCCACTCCGACGCCAACCGCTGAGGCCGCCAACATGAGCAAGCGCAAGGTAATCCCGCTGCTGGTCTACATCCTGTTCCTGCTGGTGCCGATCTACTGGCTGCTGAACATGTCCTTCAAGAGCAACACTGAAATCCTCGGCGGCCTGACCCTGTTTCCGCAGGACTTCACCTTCGCCAACTACAAGGTGATCTTCACCGACCCGAGCTGGTACACCGGCTACCTCAACTCGCTGTACTACGTCAGCCTCAACACCGTGATTTCCCTGAGCGTGGCGCTGCCGGCGGCCTACGCGTTCTCGCGCTACCGCTTCCTCGGCGACAAGCACTTGTTCTTCTGGTTGCTGACCAACCGCATGGCGCCGCCGGCAGTGTTTTTGCTGCCGTTCTTCCAGCTGTATTCGTCCATTGGCTTGTTCGATACGCATATCGCGGTGGCCTTGGCCCATTGCCTGTTCAACGTGCCGCTGGCGGTGTGGATTCTCGAAGGTTTCATGTCGGGCGTGCCCAAGGAAATCGACGAAACGGCCTACATCGACGGGTACAGCTTCCCCAAGTTTTTCGTGAAGATCTTCGTCCCGCTGATTGGCTCGGGGATCGGCGTCACGGCGTTTTTCTGTTTCATGTTTTCCTGGGTCGAGCTCCTGCTGGCACGCACGCTGACGTCGGTGAACGCCAAACCCATCGCCGCAGTGATGACCCGTACGGTTTCGGCCTCCGGCATCGACTGGGGCGTGCTGGCGGCGGCGGGGGTGTTGACCATTTTGCCGGGCATGCTGGTGATCTGGTTCGTTCGCAACCATGTGGCCAAGGGCTTTGCCCTGGGCCGGGTCTGAGGAGTCGATGATGGAATGGATGGCCTGGACCACCCCGACTGCACTGTTCTTTGCCGCGATCGGCCTGCTGCTGGTGGGCATGACGACCTGGGAATTGCGCTCGCCGAGTATCCCCCGGCGCGGCTTTTTACCGATCAGCACCACCCGTGGTGATCGTTTGTTTATCGGTCTTCTCGGCAGCGCCTACCTGCATTTGTTGGTGATCGGCGTAACCGGCTGGAGCATCTGGGTGGCGTCCGCGCTGTCTCTGGTGTGGCTGTTGTCTGTGATGCGTTGGGGCTAGCTGCCCCTTTTGAACCCCAAAACCAGGAGGTCTCTATGTTCGATAAAAACAATAAGCTGCGACATAGCATTTCATTGGCGGCCGTGCTGGCGCTCAGCGGGCTCAGTGCTGCGGCCTGGGCGGATGCTTATGAAGACGCTGCGAAAAAATGGATCGGCAGTGAGTTCAAACCGTCGACCCTCACCGAAGCCCAGCAGCTTGAAGAGCTGAAGTGGTTTATCAAGGCCGCGGAGCCGTTTCGCGGGATGAAGATCAACGTGGTGTCGGAAACCCTCACCACCCACGAGTATGAATCCAAGGTGCTGGCCAAGGCCTTCAGCGAAATCACCGGGATCAAGCTGACCCACGACTTGCTGCAGGAAGGCGACGTGGTGGAAAAGCTGCAAACCCAGATGCAGTCCGACAAGAATATCTATGACGGCTGGGTCAACGATTCCGACTTGATCGGTACGCACTTTCGCTATGGCAAGACAGAATCCATCACCGACCTGATGGCCAACGAAGGCAAGAACTTCACTTCACCCACCCTGGACATCAAGGACTTCATCGGTATTTCGTTCACCACTGCGCCCGACGGCAAGATCTACCAATTGCCCGACCAGCAGTTCGCCAACCTATACTGGTTCCGCGCCGACTGGTTCGAACGGGCAGACCTGAAAGCCAAGTTCAAGGAAAAGTACGGCTATGAACTCGGGGTGCCGGTGAACTGGTCGGCCTACGAAGACATCGCCAAATTCTTCAGCGAAGACGTCAAGGAAATCGACGGCAAGCGCGTCTACGGGCACATGGACTACGGCAAGAAAGACCCGTCCCTGGGCTGGCGCTTCACCGATGCCTGGTTCTCCATGGCCGGTGGCGGCGACAAGGGCCTGCCCAACGGTTTGCCGGTGGACGAATGGGGCATTCGCGTGGAGGACTGCCACCCGGTGGGCTCCAGCGTCACCCGTGGTGGCGACACCAACGGCCCGGCGGCGGTGTATGCCACGCAGAAATACGTGGACTGGATGAAAGCCTATGCACCACCGGAAGCGGCGGGCATGACCTTCTCCGAATCCGGTCCGGTGCCGTCCCAGGGCAACATCGCCCAGCAAATCTTCTGGTACACCGCGTTTACCGCCGACATGACCAAGCCGGGCCTGCCGGTGGTCAACGCCGACGGCACGCCGAAATGGCGCATGGCGCCATCACCCGTCGGGCCTTACTGGGAAAAGGGCATGAAGAAGGGCTATCAGGACGTAGGTTCCTGGACGTTCCTCAAGTCGACGCCCGAGAAGCAGAAACTGGCGGCCTGGCTGTACGCGCAGTTCGTGACCTCGAAAACCGTGTCGCTGAAGAAAACCATCGTTGGCCTGACGCCGATTCGTGAGTCCGACATCAACTCCCAGGCCATGACCGACCTGGCGCCGAAACTCGGTGGGTTGGTGGAGTTCTACCGCAGCCCGGCCCGGGTGGAGTGGACCCCGACCGGCACCAACGTGCCGGACTATCCACGGTTGGCGCAATTGTGGTGGAGCCATATTTCGGAAGCGGCCAGCGGAGAGAAGACGCCGCAGCAGGCGCTGGATGGGTTGGCCAAGGATCAGGACGCGATCATGACGCGCCTGGAGCGCTCCAAGGTGCAGCCGATTTGCGGGCCGAAAATGAACGAGGAACGGGACGCGCAATACTGGTTTGACCAGCCGGGTGCGCCGAAACCGAAGCTGGCAAATGAGAAGCCGCAGGGTGAGACGGTCAGTTATAACGAGTTGCTGAAGTCGTGGGAGGCGGCGCGCAAGTAACCCAGACGCCGCAGATCAAAAATGTGGGAGCGGGCTTGCTCGCGAAGGCGGTAGATCAGTC
>NZ_JBSVWQ010000249.1:0-8121 GCF_054071215.1 Pseudomonas sp. SDO5522_S412
ATCGCAGGCAAGCCAGCTCCCACATTTGATCTTCATCGTTGCGAATAGTGTGTTCCGCCGTTATTCCAGCATCTTGCCCAGCAGCCAACTGCCGGCCGGGCCGGGCGGATGCTGGCGTGACCACAACGCATCGACCGCCACCGAGCGCGGCCAGCCCCGGGCCTTGATTTCACACAGATGGCCGCCGCCAAACCGCTCCACCAGCCAGCGCGGCAGCGGTGCCCAGCCAAAACCCAGCTGCGCCATTTCCATCAGCATCAGGTAACTGGGCGCTGACCACACCCGGCCCAGGCCGCGGGTTTCATTCGGGTTGATGATGCTCGCCAGGCGCAGTTCGCGGTGTTGTTCCAGGGTTTGCTGGTCGATGTCCGCAAGGTTCGCCAGCGGATGTTTGGGGGCGACAAACAGCGCGATTTCCGTGCGCTCTTCCACGGTGGTGCTGGTGAGGTCCGGCGGGTAAACCTCCTGCATCTCGATAAACGCAATCTGCGCCCGGCCACTTTGCACCAGGGCAATCAAGTCCTCGCATTCGGCGATCAGGCATTCCAGCTCCAGGTCCGGGTAGCGCTGCTCGAAGGCGCTGAGGGCGGTTTCGAAACGGTCCGACTGGTACGTATCGGACATCGCGATACTCAACTTCGGCTCCAACCCCTGGGACAACTGGCTGGCCGCCAACTCCAGGCGGCTGCTGGCTTCCAGCACCTGCTCGGCGCGTTGCAGCAGCACATGCCCGGCCGGGGTCAGCGTGGGCTTGCGGCTGCTGCGATCAAACAGCACCACATCCAGGTCAATCTCCAGGCTGGCCACCGCCGCGCTGACGGTGGACTGGCTCTTGCCCAGCTTGCGCGCCGCCGCTGAAAACGAACCGTGGGTCGCCGCCTGCACAAACGCCTGAAGCACTTCGTGGGATGCCATGACTATCGCCTTGATCGATGGTTACTGGTTATGAAGTATCGAGTCAAAGGGTAATGATGGCAACCATCGTCACTCACGGAGAACGGGTCATGACACCCACCAAGTCGATTACTGAACGCGTTTGGCAGGCCATTGGTTTTGAAGGTTTGGCCTTGTTGATCTGTACACCGCTGCTGGCGTGGATCATGGATAAACCGGCCCTGGAGATGGGCGTCGTGACCTTGGCCATCAGCCTTATGGCACTGGCCTGGAACGTGATTTTCAACGGCCTGTTCGACCGTCTCAAGGCGCGCCTGCAACTGTCCGGCGGGGTGTGGACCCGCGTGCTGCATGCGTTGATGTTTGAAGGCGGGCTGGTGGCGATCTGTGTGCCGTTGATTGCCTGGTGGCTGAACATCAGCCTGATGCAGGCGTTTATCCTCGACATCGGCGTGTTGCTGTTTTTCCTGCCGTACACCTATGTGTATCACTGGGCGTATGACGCCGCGCGGGAGCGGATTATGCAGAAACGGATGCGCACCGCGTAGGAGTCCGGCTTGCCGGCGATGGCGATTTTGGATACGTCATCGCCGGCAAGCCAGCTCCTACAGGGGTTGTAGGGCGGCCACAAAATCGAGGAATGCCCGCACCTTGGCCGCCGGCAAATGCCGCGACGGGTAGAAGGCATACAACGGGAAGCGCTCGTCGGGCCAGTCGGGAAACAACTCGATCAACGCGCCGGATTTCAGCGCCGGTGCCAGCCCAAGGTCGAGCATTTGCGCCACTGCATGGCCGTGTTCGCACACGCTGTACAGGGTCCCTGCGTCGTTGACCACCAGCCGCCCGCTGGTGGCGATGTTGACCTGCTCGCCCGGCCGGTGGAATTCCCAGCCAAACGGCCGGCCGGTCTGGGAGTCGCGAAAGTCGATGCACACGTGCTGGCCGTCTTCCAGGTCCTTGGGGTGTGAAGGGCGACCATGCCGCTCGAGATAAGCTGGCGAGGCCAACGTCAGCACCCGCACTTCCATCAGCTTGCGGGCGATCAGCGAGGACGATTGCGGAATGCCAAAACGGATGGCCAAATCAAAGCCATCCGCCACCAGGTCCCCGAGTTGATCCCGCGTGTGCAGGTCCAACTGCAGCTGCGGGTATTGGCTCATGAATTCACCCAGCACCGGCCCCAGCACCAGCCGCGAAAAGTACGGGTCGATGTTCACCCGCAACCGCCCGCGAACCGTCAGGGCGCTGTCGGCCGCCGAGCTGGCGGCTTCTTCCAGGCCGGCCAGCAGGGGGGCGATTTCCTGGTAGAAACGCCGGCCCTCGTCGGTCAATTGCACCGAGCGGGTGGTGCGGTCGAACAGGCGGATTCCCAGGCGTTTTTCCAGCCGCGAAATGGCCCGGCTGACCCCCGAAGGCGTCATCTCCAGGCTGTCGGCGGCGCGGGCGAAACTGCCGCTGTCGACCACGGCGGCCAGTACGCCCATGCCACCGGCCAGTCCTGGATCAAAACTCATGGGTGATTGCCTGTCAGGTATCCGAAAGCATTGATGCTAGCGGAGAATCCGAGCGCGTTACAGAAACATCCCGCCCGAGGCCTCGACCCGTTGCCCGGTGATCCAGTTGCTGCCGTCGGCCAGCAGGGTGGAAATCGCCCCGCCGATATCATCCGGCAAGCCTGCGCGACCGAGGGCGGTGTTGTTGGCGACCATCGCGTTCACGTCCGGATTGTCGCGCACCACGCCGCCGCTGAAGTCGGTGGCGATCGCGCCGGGGGCCAGGGTGTTGACGGTGATGCCACGGGCACCCAGTTCCTTGGCCTGGTAGCGGGTCAGCACTTCCACCGCGCCTTTCATCGAGGCATAGGCCGAATAACCCGGCAGGCTGAAGCGCGCCAGGCCGCTGGAGATATTGATGATGCGGCCACCGTCGCTGATCAGCGGCAGCAGTTTCTGGGTCAGGAAAAACGGGCCCTTGAAGTGGATCGCCACCAGTTGGTCGAACTGCGCTTCGGTGGTGTCGGCGAAGCTGGCGTGGGCGCCGATCCCGGCGTTGTTGATCAGGAAGTTGAAGTGCGCCTGGCCGAACACGTCCTTCAATACCGAGCCGACCTGGGCGGTGAACGCCTCGAAGGTGGAACTCTGGCTGACGTCCAGTTGCAGCATGGCCGCCTTGCCGCCCAGCGCTTCGACTTGGGCGACCACGGCCTGGGCTTCGTCCGCCGCGCTGTTGTAGGTACCGATAATGTCGACGCCTTGTGCCGCCAGGTGCAGCGCAGCGCTTTTGCCCAGGCCGCGGCTCGCGCCGGTGATGAGTGCGATTTTACGGGTCATGATGAAGTCCTCGAGCGTGTGATGGTTCGTGGGACTGAGTGTATTTGTCCGGCCATAACGTGATAAACAGAGCTATGCCGGAATCACTGGCCGGATAAGGCGAACAATCCCATGAACAAACTAGAGTTGCTGCGTACCTTCGTGCGCGTCACCGAACTGTCGAGTTTCACCCAGGCGGGCGAGAGCCTGGGCTTGCCGCGCTCCACGGTTTCCGAGCATGTGCAGGCGCTGGAAGAGTTGCTGGGCGCGCGCCTGTTGCAGCGCACCACGCGCAAGGTCCAGGCGACCCAGGACGGGCGCGTGCTGTATGAGCGCAGCAAGGATTTGCTGTCGCACATGGAAGAGCTGGAAGGCTTGTTTCGCCAGGATGAAGCGCAGCTGGCGGGGCGCATTCGGGTGGACATGCCCAATGTCATGGCCCGGGAATTGATCCTGCCGCGCCTGCCCGAGTTCATGGACCTGCACCCGCTGATCGAGCTGGAAATCAGCAGCACCGACCGCCAGGTTGATTTGCTGGCGGAAGGTTTCGACTGCGTCTTGCGCGTCGGTGCGCAGCCGGACCAGTCGGTGGTGGCCCGCTTGTTGTGCAGCATGCCGATGATCAACTGCGCCAGTGCTGCGTACCTGAAGCGTTACGGCGTACCCAGGACGCTCGCTGATTTGGCTCACCATCAACTGGTGCATTACGTACGCCCGCTGGGCTCACGCTCCCCAGGGTTTGAATACGTACAAGGCAACAAGGTGCAGCGGATTCCCATGGCCGGGCGCGTCACGGTCAACAGCACCGACGCTTACCGGGCGGCGTGCATCGGTGGCTTTGGCCTGACCCAGGTGCCCGCCCTGGGCATTCACGATCAACTGGCCAGCGGCGAGTTGGTGGCGGTGCTGCCGGACTATCCGGCGCCGGCACTGGACGTGTCCCTGCTGTACGCCGGCCAACGGCATTTGCCGCTGCGGGTGCGGGTGTTCATGGATTGGCTGGCCGCCACCTTGCAGGCTGCTTTCAACGCCGGGCAGACAACTGCTGCGGCGCCAGGAATGCATCATGGAAGTAATCCCGAAACGCCTGCATCGCCGGAGTGAAATCGCGCTCGCGGTGCCAGGCCAGGCCGACGCTCATGGGCGTGACCTTGTCGGTGACGCTCACGGTTTCGATGCGTTTGCCTTCCAGTGACCACGGGCGATGCACCAGGTCTGACAAGATCGCCACGCCGCTGCCGTTGGCGACCATGCTGCGCACTGCCTCCACCGAACTGGTGCGCAGCCGCACCGTGGGGGTTTGCCCGGCCTGTTCCCAGTAGCGCATGGCGCTTTGTTCGGCTTCGTCGACGGTGAGGAAAATGTACGGCTCCCTGGCCACATCGGCGAGGCTCACGGCGGGGCGTTCGCACAACGGGTGATGGCTGGGCAGCCACAGGCGGCGTTCGGAGTTGAAGAGGATTTCCGAGACGATATCGGCGTGGGTGAGGTTGGCGGTGAGCACCACGGCCATGTCGAACTGGCCGTTGAGCAGGCCGTGTTCGATGGCCTGGCGTTCCTGTTCGAACACCTCGATGGTCACGTCCGGGTGCCAGTGTTCCATGCGCTGCAAGTGGTGCGGCAGGAAGTAACCGAGCACGGTGTAGCTGGCGGCCACCCGCAATACGCCGCTGGCGCGGTAGTCCGGCAGCGGGCTGTTCAGGGCATCGTCGACGCTGCGCACAATCACATACGCCCGGTTGAGGAAATGCCGCCCGGCGTCGGTCAGGCTCATGCCCTGGGCCGAGCGCACGAATAGCTGCGCGCCGAGCATCGCTTCCAGCTCCTTGATCGCGGTGGTCACCGCCGATTGGGAGATGTTCAGGTGAATCGCCGCCTGGGAGATCTGGCCGATTTCGGCGGTGGCGACGAAGTAGCGGATTTGGCGCAGGGTCAGGGACATTGGTTTCTCCGCTCGCTCCCACGCTCTGCGTGGGAACGCATCCTGTGACGCTCTGCGTCACGATTTCAAAGGCGGACGCAGAGCGTCCAGGGCGGCATTCCCACGCGGAGCGTGTGAACGATCAGTATCGGGTATCTGATTTTCAGAAGATGGGCCATCTGATATTAGATCTTCCCAAGGGGTCAAGCCGCAGCCTAATTTCCATCGCAAGAACTTCAACGGAGCGACCCCGATGCAGGCAGTGGATTTCAATTCGGACATGGGCGAAGGCTTCGGCCCCTGGACCATCGGCGACGGCGTCGACAGCGAACTGATGGCCTACATCAGCTCGGCCAACATCGCCACCGGCTTTCACGCCGGCGACCCGGGCACCATGCGCCGTACCGTCGAACGCGCCAAGCAGTTGGGTGTGGCGATTGGCGCGCACCCGGGTTTTCGCGACCTCGTAGGTTTCGGCCGACGCCATATCAACGCCCCGGCCCAGGAGCTGGTGGACGACATGCTCTATCAACTCGGCGCCCTGCGGGAAATCGCCCGGGTGCAGGGCCTCACGCTGCAACACATCAAGCCCCACGGCGCGCTGTATATGCACCTGGCGCGGGATGAAGAAGCGGCGCGGTTGCTCGTGGAAAACCTGCAACGGCTGGAGCCCACGCTGCTGCTGTATTGCATGCCGAATTCGGTGATCTGGCGTATCGCCAAGGAACTCGGCCAGCCGGTGGTGCGGGAGTTTTATGCCGACCGTGAGTACGATCTCACGGGCTCCATCGTGTTTACCCGCAATGTGCGGGCGCTGGATCCGGCAACGGTCGCGGCACGCGTACTACGGGCTTGCCAGACCGGGCTGGTACGTACGGTTGAAGGCGAAGACCTGTTTATCGAATTCGATTCCATTTGCCTGCACAGCGACACCCCCGGCGCCCTTGAACTGGTGGAAGCCACCCGTGAAGCGCTGGATCAGGCGGGCATCGAAGTACGCACACCCCGCTGACCGACACCGGTGCCCAGACACCGGGTCTGACTGATTTTTTGCCTGCCTTTCTACAATGATTCCAAGAGGAACAGACATGGCTGAATCTTCCCCGATCCGCTACAGCTTTGGCGGTGATGAACACCTGTTTGCCGAGGTCAGCGAGAGCATGTCCCTGGAGGCTTTCTTCAAGGGCATGGCCGTCACCCGTGCGGTGGAACGCCTGGCCCTGGACGGTGTGCTGGACGTCTGCCTGGCAAATGCCTCGTTCCAGATTCGTTTCGACCCGGACCGCATCGCGCCCCACGTGCTGCTCGACGCGGTACAAAGCGCCGAAGCCCAGGCCGTGGCCGAACGTACCTTGCACACCCGCATCATCGAAATCCCGGTGCTGTACAACGACCCCTGGACCCATGAAACCCTGATGCGCTTTCGCGACCGTCATCAGGATCCGACCGGCACCGACCTGGAATACGCAGCGCGGATCAACGGCCTGGCGGATGTGGACGCGTTTATCGCGGCCCACAGTGGCGCGCCGTGGTTTGTCTCGATGGTGGGGTTTGTGGCGGGCTTGCCGTTCATGTTCCAGATGGTGGAACGCGAGCGGCAGTTGCAGGTGCCCAAGTACCTGCGCCCACGCACCGACACGCCGAAATTGACCCTCGGCCACGGCGGCTGCTTTGGCTGTATCTATTCGGTACGCGGCGCCGGTGGCTACCAGATGTTCGGCGTCACCCCGGCGCCGATCTACGACCCGCAACAGCAGTTGGCCTACCTGAAAGAGCACATGGTGTTCTTCCGCCCCGGCGACATCGTGCAGTTCAAACCCATGGACCGCGACGCCTATGACCTGGCCGTGGCAGAAGTGGACGCAGGGCGCTTCGACCTGCGCATCCGCCCGGTGGAGTTTTCCCTCGACGCCTTTCTCGCCGACCCCATCGGCTACCCGAAAACCTTGCAGGAGGCGCTGGCATGATCAAGGTACTCAAACCCGGCCTCGCCACCTCCGTGCAGGATCTTGGCCGCGAAGGTTATTACCACCTCGGCATCCCGCCATCCGGCGCCCTGGACCAATACGCGTTGAGCGCGGCCAACCACCTGGTGGGCAACCCCATCGGCGCTGCCGGGCTGGAATGCACGTTGATCGGGCCGGAGCTGGAGTTTCAGCAGGATGCCCTGGTGGCGTTGTGCGGTGCGCTGATGTCGCCGCGCCTGGACGGCGTAGTGGTGCATCAGGACACCGCGTTTGAAGTGCGGGCCGGGCAAGTGCTGCGCTTTGAATTTCCCAGGGCCGGCGCGCGGACTTACCTGGCGGTCGCCGGTGGCATCGATGTGCCGCTGGTGTTGGGCAGCCGCTCGACTTACACCCTCGGCGCATTGGGCGGGTTTCAGGGGCGGCGGCTGGTGGAGGGTGATGAACTGCCCGTGGGCGAAGCCAGCGGCAAAGGCCGGGCTGGGAACAGTTTGCCCATGGCGTTGCGCCAATCGGTGGGTGGGGACGTGACCCTGCGGGTGGTGCCGGGGCTGTATTACGAGCGACTGACGCCCGCCGCCAAAAGCAGCTTTTTTGCCGAGCCCTGGACGGTGGGGTCGGAGGCCGACCGCATCGGCTATCGCTTCAAGGGCGGCAATGCCTTGAGCTTTCAGCCACGGGAACAACCGTTTGGCGCCGGGTCCGATCCGTCGAACATCGTCGACAGTTGCTACCCCATCGGCTCGATCCAGGTACCGGCGGGCCTGGAGCCGATCGTGCTGCACCGGGACGCGGTGTCGGGCGGGGGCTACGCGATGATTGGCACGGTGATCAGTGCCGACCTGGATCTGATCGGGCAGATGCAACCGAACCAGCGGGCGGGGTTTGTGGCGGTGACGCTGGAGGAAGCGTTGGAGGCGCGGCGGGTGTACAAAAAGCGGCTGAAGGTGATGGGCGGGTTGTTTAGCACCTGAACTCACCACTGAACCCAATGTGGGAGCGGGCTTGCTCGCGAAAGCGGAGTGTCAGTCAA
>NZ_JBSVWQ010000250.1:0-8086 GCF_054071215.1 Pseudomonas sp. SDO5522_S412
AACTGTACCGGCTGATCCACCGCATTCGCGAGCAAGCCCGCTCCCACATTTAGATCGAGTTACTGGCCGGCATTGATGCTGATTTTTTCCACCGCACCTTGCTCCAGATCCCACTTCTGCAGAATCTTGCCGTAGGTCCCATCATCAATCATGCCCTGCAACGCCTCACTGATGGCCGTGACCAACTCGGTATTGCTCTTCTCAATCCCAAGCCCCGTGAACTGCTTGGAAATCGCCAGGCCCACCGGCTTGTATTTACCTTTGTCCAGCGACATCAGGTAAGGAATGGTTTCACTGCCTTGCATCGCCGCATCCAGACGGTTCTGCTGCAACTGTGCCCGCGCATCCGCCGAACCCTCAGTGCCAATCACTACGATGGCTGGCTTACCGGCCTTCTCGCAGTTTTCCTTGCTCCATGCGGCAATTTCCGACGGCCAGGTCGTACGTCGGCTGGTGCCGACTTTTTTACCGCACAGGTCAGTCAATTCCTTGAGGTCTTCACGCTTGGCCAGGGTGTACAGCTGCGGGCCGCTGGTGAAGTAGTCGATAAAGGTCACCGCCTTCTGACGCTCGGCAGTGTCGGTCATGCCCGACAGCACAATGTCCACGCGCTTGGTGGTCAGGCCGCTGAGCATTTGTTCGAAGCCGGTTTCCTGCCACTTGATCTTCACCCCCAAACGTTCGGCCAGGGCGTTGCCCAGGTCAAAGTCCAGGCCGGTGAGCTTGTTGGTGGCGGTGTCCTTGAAATCCATCGGCGGGTAGTTCGGCACGATGGCCGCGCTGATCTCACCCTTGTCCTTGATCGCTGCCGGCAATGCCGCCAAAACCGAAGTGGAGGCCATCAGGCCTACGAGCAAACTTGGAAGAAACAGATTTTTCATGGGGGCGTTCTCGTTAGTTTTTTAGTTAAGTGCGAACGGCAGAAATAAAGCTTTGGGTACGCGGGTTTTGTGGGCTTATTAGAATTTCTTCCGGGCTGCCGGCTTCCACAATCTGGCCGGCATCCATAAACACCATGCGGTTGGACACTTCGCGGGCGAAGCCCAACTCATGGGTGACCACAATCATGGTCATGCCGGTGGTGGCCAAATCGCGCATCACCGACAGCACTTCTCCTACCAGCTCCGGGTCGAGGGCTGACGTGGGTTCGTCAAACAACATCAGCTTGGGGCGCATCGCCAACGCACGGGCAATTGCCACACGTTGTTGCTGGCCGCCGGACAACTCCACCGGGTAGGCATTGCGTTTGTCCGCCAGGCCGACGCGGGCCAGCAACTCCAGCGCGTCCTCGGTGGCTTCCTTGGGCGAGCGCTTGAGCACCTGGCACGGGCCCTCGATGATGTTCTGCAACACAGTCATGTGCGGGAACAGATTGAAGCGCTGAAACACCATGCCGGTGGCCAACCGCTGACGGGCGATCTGTGATTCATTCAATTCGTGCAGCTTGTTGCCGACGACCCGGTAGCCCACCAGTTCGCCATCGACCCACAGGCCGCCCTTGTCGATTTTTTCCAGCTGATTGACGCAGCGCAGCAGGGTACTTTTGCCGGAACCGGACGGGCCGATGATGCACAGCACTTCGCCTTGTTCGACTTCCAGGTTGATGTCCTGCAACGCGTGATACTGGTCGTAGTACTTGTTCAGGTTCACGGCCTTGACGATGCTTCTCATGGGGCAAATCTCCTCAGTCAGGGCTTACGAACGCTTGCCGGCGCCGCGGGCAAAACGACGCTCAAGGCGGCTCTGACCGAATGAAAGAACAGTCACCACCGCCAGGTACCAGATGCCGGCAACAATCAGCAGCTCCATGACCCGGGCGTTGGCGTAGTAGATGTTTTGCGCGTTGTGCAGCAGCTCCGAGTACTGGATCACACTCGCCAGGCTGGTCATTTTCACCATGCTGATGAACTCGTTGCCTACAGGCGGAATGATCACCCGCATCGCCTGGGGCAGAATCACCCTACGCAGCGCCTGAAGGCTCGGCATGCCGATCGACTTGGCGGCTTCGTACTGACCGGTGTCCACCGACAACAGGCCGGCGCGCACCACTTCAGCGGTGTAGGCACCCTGGTTGATGCTCAGGCCGAGGAGGGCGGCCACGAACGGCGTCATCAGGTCCACGGTGTCGATGCTGAACAGCCCGGGAATCGCGATCACCGGGAAAATCAGCGCCAGGTTGAACCACAACAGCAGTTGCAGAATCAGCGGCGTACCCCGGAACAGCCAGGTGTAGGTGATGGCCACGTAGCGCAGGATCGGGTTGGCCGACATGCGCATGATCGCCGTGATCACCCCGATCACCACCCCCAGCGCCATGGCCAGGATCGACATGATGATGGTGTTCACCAGGCCCCAGATGATCGCCTCGGACGTGAGGAACTGACCGATGTAGGACCATTCGATCTGACCGTTGGCGAATGCACGCAGCAAGGCAGCCAGTGCGATCACGATCAACGTGGCAAAAAACATCCGCCCGTAATAGCGACGGGGCACGTGCTCGTACTGGGTGATATCGAACTGGTTCTCGGTCTGCTGGCGCTCGGCTTGCAAGCGCTCTGCCGGGGTTTGTTTCATGGTGACTCTCCAAAACAACTGAATACACTGATCGTTCCCACGCTCTGCGTGGGAATGCAGCAAGGGATGCTCTGCGTCCCCAAAGCGTGACGCGGATCGTCACAAGAGGCATTCCCACGCAGAGCGTGGGAACGATCTTTAAATTCGAAAGCCGGTGTAGTTTTCTGCCCACTTCTGTTGCGCAGCCAGGGCCACCTTCAACCGCCCAATCTGCTCCCGCACCCGATCCGGCGCCGTACCGCCCCAACCACTGCGCGCCGCAATCGCCGCTTCCAGGGTCAGGCACTCACGCACTTGCGGCGTCAGCCGCGTATCCACCTCTGCCAACAACGCCGGCGAGGCTTCCCACAATTCAATTTCATGCTTCTCACAGGCCTGCACCAAGGCACCGGTAATCTCATGGGCCTCCTTGAATGGCACACCACGAGTGGCCAGCCAATCCGCCACCTCAGTTGCCAATGTGAAACCCATCGGCGCCTGACGCCGCAGCTCTTCCACCTGCACCTTCATCGTCGCGACCATCCCGGCCATCGCCGGCAGCACCAGCAGCAACGTATCCACGCTGTCCAACACACTGTGCTTGTCTTCACTCAAATCGCGGTTGTACGACAGCGGCAAGGATTTGAGCGTCGACATCAACCCGGTCAGGTTGCCAATCAAGCGCCCCGCTTTACCCCGTGCCAATTCGGCAATGTCCGGGTTCTTCTTCTGCGGCATGATCGAGCTACCGGTGGCGTAGGCATCGTCCAACTGCACCCAGCGAAACTGGCGCGACGACCACAGGCAAAACTCCTCCGACAGCCGCGAAATATTCACCCCGAGCATGCCCGCCACAAACAGAAACTCCGCCACGTGGTCACGACTGGCTACAGCATCGATAGAGTTTTCGCACGGCCCGGTGTAACCCATCTCCTTGGCCGAATGCTCCGGCTGGCGAGCAATTGCCGAGCCCGCCATCGCTGCAGCACCCAGCGGCGACAACGCCGTACGCGCATCCCAATCCACCAGGCGCTGCACGTCCCGCAGCATTGACTGCGCATGAGCCAGCAAGTGATGGGCGAACACAATCGGCTGCGCCTGCTGCAAATGGGTGAAGCCCGGGCAGATGCTCTCGATATGCTGCTCGGCCTGGTCCACCAGCGCCTGCTGCAAGCCCAACACCTCGGTGGTGATGGTGCGCGCGTGGTCTCGCAGGAACAGGCGCAAATCGTTGGCCGTCTGGTCATTGCGCGAACGTCCGGCGCGCAACTTGCCGCCCAGGGCGCCCAAACGCTCGGTCAACACCCGCTCGATGAAGGTGTGCACATCCTCGTCATCCAGCGTCGGGTGCAGGCGGCCAGCGGCAAAGTCCTCACCGATGCGGTCCAGCGCTTCCAGGGTGCGCAAGGTTTCCGACTCATCCAGCAACCCGGCGCGTTGCAACTCACGGGCATGGGCCCGGGAGCCGGCGAGGTCGTAGGGCGTCAGGCGAAAATAGCGCTCGGGGCAACGGGACAGCGCCGCCAAAGCAGCGGACGGGCCGGACTTGAAACGAGCACCCCAGAGGCGATCGATGGGCTGAGACATGGTGTTCCTCACGCTTGTTTTTAGAAGTGACAAGCCCGATGGACGTGGCTTGGCCTTATGGATTCGGAGGGCAGTAGCAAAACGAAAAGTCCTGATCGTAGTGTCAGGTTTTTAGGGCCGTTAAATCAGCCGGTAAAAGCTGTTCAACCCGCTATATTCAAGGTTGCCAAGGGCGGTTAAGTATGTTCATTATTGCCGCCCGGCGATGTTCATGGAGTAGGTCAAAGCCTGTTGAATATGGCACTTGAGGTCAACACGTATTATGGAAACCCCACTTTCCAATTCTGGAAACATACCGCCAAAACCCGGCACAAGACCGCCCCTGCAACTCAGCGGCCTGGACTTCAAATTGCTGCGGGTGTTCAAGGCTGTGGTCGAAGCGGGCGGCTTCAGCGCGGCGCAGAACGAGCTGAATGTGGGCCTGGCGGCGATCAGCAAGCAGATTTCCGACCTGGAAATTCGCATCGGCATGCGCCTGTGTACGCGAGGGCGGGAAGGGTTTGGCCTGACCGAAGAAGGCAAATTAGTCTATCAAGCGTCCATTGAATTATTTGCCTCGGTAGACAGTTTCAGGGACAAGCTTAGTTCGGCACAGAACGAACTGATCGGCGACCTTAGTGTGGGCGTTATTGATAACACCGTCTCCGACGTTAATTCACCGTTGATTAACGCGCTGGGAAGATTACATACAGAGTCGCCAAAAATAAGATTACGCCTACATGCCTCGCAACTGGACGAAGTTGAACGGGGCGTGGTGGAAGGGCGGCTGATTGTCGGCATCGTCCCGGTGTACCAGCGGCGGGAAGAATTCGATTATTTCCCGCTGTACGAAGAAAAGTCCCACGCGTACTGCGGCGTCGGGCATCCGCTGTTTGAAGCGAGTGACATCAACGCAGATGTGTTGCGCCAGCATGAAGTGGTCAACCATCGTTACGCGATCCACAGCGACAAGGCCAACTTCGTCAGCTACGACAGCCAGTCCGCCTCGGCCTCACAGGTTGAAGCCGTGGCCATCCTCATCCTCACCGGCCGCTTCCTGGGCTTCCTCCCCGAACACTACGCCGCGCCGCTGGTGAGGGAAGGGCGCCTACGCGTGTTATGCCCGGAGCAGATCCACCTGAGCACACCGTTCAACCTCATCCTGCGCCACAACGCCCCACGAAGCCCGCTGGTCAAAGCCTTCGCAACGGCACTCGGCGTGGATCTCAAAGCGCCAATCTAACGAATTCCCACCACCCTAAGAACCTACAGAGATCCCCTGTGGGAGCTGTCGAGCCCCAGCGAGGCTGCGATGGGATCAACTCGGTCTACCCGCAGACCCTATCCACCCGCATCACCGCCGCAACTTGCCCAACTTCTTCTTCGCATGAAAATGCGCTTCCTGCGCCGCTACCAACAGCTACTGTTCGGCTACGCTCGTCGGGTAGCTGCTATAGAGCTATGCAATAGAGCACCTGCAAACTATCATTCTTACCTGTCTTCCCATGCCTAGAGAGGTGTTCCTTATGTCTACTGGAACGATCTTCACCAATAACCGTACACAAAATATCCGCATCCCTGCTGACATGCGTTTTCCCGCTGGGGTGAAAACTGTAGAGGTGCGTGCCGTGGGGCGCGAACTGATTATTTCGCCGGTTGAAAACACTTGGGACAGCTTTTTCCTTGCAAGCGAATCGGTATCTGATGATTTTATGGAGGAGCGCGCCGACCAAACCCAGCAAGAGCGAGAGTCCTTTGATGATTAAGTACATGCTTGATACGAACATCGTGATCTACATCATCAAGCGTCGGCCTATGGAAATACTGGAAAAATTCAATGCGAATGTAGGTCGTATGGTGATCTCTTCGATCACCCTTGCGGAATTGATGCACGGGGCCGAAAAAAGCCAGTTTGTTGAGAGAAATACTCGGGCGGTGGAGGACTTCATCTCCCGGCTTGACGTCATTCACTACGATGACAAGGCCGCTTTTCACTACGGCTCGATCCGCTCCGATCTCGAAAAGAAGGGCACTCCAATCGGCGTAAATGACCTGCACATCGCGGGCCACGCCAGAAGCTCAGGATTGGTCTTGGTGACTAACAACGAAGGTGAGTTCAAGCGAGTGAATGGCTTGATCGTGGAAAACTGGATCGCCGCCTAAGGCAGTCAATCCAGCGCACACAGATAGGTCGTCCAGGCGATTCAGCGTTGCTTGATTCGTTTCTTCTTCGCATGAAAATGCCGAAAATGCGCATCCTGCGCCGCCGCCAACAACTCCCGATCCCCGCGCGTATCACCCCAGGCCCTGAGCCGATACTCCCCCAGATCCCCATAAACCGCCTCAAGCCGAAGCACTTTGTTCTCGCACCGGCAATTATTCCCCGTGAGCTTGCCCGTCAACACCCCGTCCACCACCTCAAGCTCAGTGCCGATCAACCGGATCCCAAGCCGATCCGCAAACGGCTGCAACACCAACGCCGGCGACGCCGAACACAGCGTCACCACGGCCCCGGACTTCACCTCATCGGCCACCGATTGCAGCCCGGTTGGGCGCATCAGCTTGTTCCAATACGCCTGGCAATACGCTTCCGCTTTCTGCTGAACCCACGCCTTATCCACGCCGGTCATAAAGGTGCGGATCAACTGCGCCTTGAGCTCATCACGGCTGATGACGCGCAACAGAAACTGCGCGCCAGGCACTGCCAGCTTCACCATCCTGCGCACGAACTCGCCTTTACCAAAGGCGAACTTCAGGAAGGGCACGAAACTGTCGTGGTGGGTCAGGGTGCCATCGAAGTCAAAGACGGAGAGTACTTTGGCATCCAAGGGGCCGGATTCGAGCATGTCTGGGTTCACGGGCGGGTCTCGGTCCTATCTCGTAATTTTGGTAATACATCAGTTGTGACCACAGAAGTTTACTCTTCTTTCAATCTTTCGATTTTCGAGTAAAGCCCTTTGGTGAAGTCACCGCGGTCACTTGATCGGTGACAACGCTGATGGCAATTCGGGCACAAGGCTACAGCATTGGTGATGCGATCCGAACCCTTCTGGGCGAGGTGCTTGACGTGATGTACTTCAAGAAATGGCAAGCCATCCACTTCGAAGGGAGCGTTTGAACCGCAGCCTTCGCAAATGCCATTGGCCTCATTCAATACCCAAGCGCGTACTTTGGGATCGCGAACAAAAGCCGTACCGACAATGGACACTTTCTGTGGCTTCGCAATTCCGTCCGGCACCTTCTCGATGGGCTGCTGCAGTAGCTTGGATGCTCGGCGGACGAGGGTTTGTTCATCTGCAGTTTGCGCTGTTTCATCTGATTCAAATATACGAAGGGCAGTGAGGGCTTTGCGAATCTGTTGTTCTACTCCCGAGCCCACGTTATTTGCAGGTTTGTACCCCTTGATCCGATCCAGGCCCATTTGGACCAGAACCGCAGAGATATTCTGCATGCGAAACTCGATGGAGCCTTCTGTACGACCTGCGATTGGTCCCTGACGTAGCAATCGGTTTTCATGGGCTTTATTAAAGGGTTGGCCGTTCTTCTCCAACGCCAACATCTTCAAGTAGGTCTCGACTGCCGCGGCTAATTCCTCGTCGCTCCAGTCGATGCTGTCTTTTGTAATATCCATACAGTCGCCGAGGGTAGAAAGTCCTCGGACGATACTGAGTGGCCACTAGCACGTCTACGAAATTTCCTACGGGGCTGTAGGATTTGGCACTCTGCAAATACAAAAAAGCCCTGAACAAGTCAGGGCTTTTCAGTTGGCTAAGGAATCAATCCCAGCTCAGCGCGCCACCAGTCTGATACTCGATCACACGAGTCTCAAAGAAATTCTTCTCTTTCTTCAAGTCCATGATCTCGCTCATCCACGGGAACGGGTTGGTGGTGCCTGGGTATTCTTCTTTCAAACCAATCTGCGACAGACGACGGTTCGCGATGAACTTGAGGTAGTCCTCCATCATCG
>NZ_JBSVWQ010000251.1:0-7943 GCF_054071215.1 Pseudomonas sp. SDO5522_S412
ACTCGCTGTAAGAGCGAAACCATAAGCCGCCGTTACCCAAATAACGGATATGTACACCAAAAAATCAGGGTTTCACCCGCCCCTTGAGCATCCCATGATTCACCAAAAGCGTCCGCATGGCATTGCGCGTCACCCCCAACAACTCCGCCGTACGCAACTGATTAAACCCACAAAACGCAAACGCCTCCCGCACGATCAAATCCTCGATATCGTGCAACAACGAATCCCCCGGCACCTCGAACAACCGCAGCAACTGCTCCCGCACCACCTCCTGCGGAATCCTCGGCGCCCCGCTGTTAACGCTGGCATGCATCGCACTCAGCCCCGCAGAAAACTTCAAGTGCGACGGCATGATCGGCCTGTCCCCAGCCACCAAAAGCGCCAGGTGCACCACATTCTCCAGCTCACGAATATTCCCCGGCCACGGATAATCCAGCAACGCCTGGGTCGCCGACTCCGACAACATCGGCTCGGCGATTTTCAACCTGGCACTGTAGAGCCGCCGAAAATGCTCAACCAACGGCAGGATATCCAGCGGCCGCTCACGCAACGGCAACACCTGCACCTGCGCCACGTTGATGCGATAGAACAGGTCAAGACGAAAGTTGCCCGCCTCCACCGCCTGCTCCAGGTCGATGTTAGTGGCCGTCACCAGCCGGATATTGATCTTGATCGGCTTGCGCGACCCCACTCGCACCACTTCCTGCTCCTGCAATACCCGCAGCAGCTTCACCTGCAACGGCAGCGGCAAGTCACCGATCTCATCGAGGAACAGGGTCCCGCCATCGGCTTCTTCAAACCAGCCGATCCGCCGCCCCGAGGCCCCGGAAAACGAGCCGGCCTCATGCCCAAAAAATTCGCTTTCCGCAAGGTTCTCGCTGATGGCCCCACAGTTCACCGGCACAAACGCACCGGTGCGGCCGCTGGCGCTGTGGATATAGCGCGCCACCAGCTCCTTGCCGGTGCCGGTCTCGCCATTGATCAACACCGGCGCTTCACTGGGGCCGACACGTTGCAAATATTCGAGCAGTTGCAGGGAACGCGGGTCGGCAAAAACCAGCGCCTTGGCGCGAATCGACAACGGGTCTTTTTCGCCCTGGGGTAAAGTCAGGATCGGCGTGGGATGCCCGTGGGGACGGTTCATGAAGAGTATTTCCCGGCGACGAGGTGAAGGTACGTAAGGGAACTTTACTCAGTCACGCATATAACTAGAAATATTAAAAATTCATTAGTACATAACCGTTTATCGACGATGCGCCAGCGACCTCACGCAACGATCCCCCAGGCTTTGCACGCCCTGGACCAGCACCACCAACACAATCACCGTCACCACCATGATCTGGTTATTGAAACGCTGGTACCCATAACGAATCGCCAGGTCCCCCAGGCCGCCACCGCCAATCACCCCGGCCATGGACGAAAAGCCGATCAGCATCACCAGGGTCAGGGTCAACCCCGCAAGCAACGCAGGGAGCGCCTCCGGCAGCAGCACCTTGAAGATCACATGCCGAATATCCCCGCCCATGGCGACAATGGCTTCGATACGCCCCTTGTCCACTTCGTCCAACGCGTTCTCGACAATCCGCGCAAAAAACGGAAAGGCACCAATGGTGATCGGCACCACGGCGGCAGTGCTGCCCAATGTGGTGCCGACGATCAGCCGGGTCAGCGGAATCAAGGCAATCAGCATCACCACAAAGGGCAATGAGCGGCCCAGGTTGATCATCGCACCCAGCACACGGTTCACCCGTGGCAGCGGGAACAGCCCGCCGCGGCGACTGACAAACAGCAGCACCCCCAGGGGCAGGCCGATCAGCAAGGTAAAGACCGCCGCCAGCAGCACCATGTACAGGGTTTCGCCAGTGGCCGTGAGCAGCAGTTGCAGGATGTCGTTCCAGTCCGTTTTCATACTGCCCTCACCGCTGGCAGGCTGGGGGCCAGTGAGCGGCCCAGGCTTGAGGCGGGATCGGCCTGCAATTGAATCAGGCTGCCGCTTTCCACCACACGCCCATTGGCCAGGGATACCGCGCTGTCGCAGATAGCCTTGACCACATCCAGCTCGTGGGTGATCAACACGATGGTCACCCCCAGTTGCCGATTGATACTGCGCAGCAGTTCCAGGATCGACGCGGTGGTTTCCGGGTCGAGGGCGCTGGTGGCTTCGTCCGACAGCAAATAATCCGGGCGCGCCGCCAGTGCCCGGGCGATGCCGACGCGCTGCTTCTGGCCGCCGGACAGTTGCGACGGAAAGGCCAGCGCCTTGTCACTCAGGCCGACCAGTTCCAGCAATTCCTTGACCCGGGCAACGCGCTCGGCCTTGGGCTGACCGGCGATTTCCAGGGGCACCGCCACATTGTCGGCGACGTTGCGTGAATGCAGCAGGTTGAAACCCTGGAAGATCATGCCGATACGCTGGCGTTGCTGGCGCAGTTGCTTGTCACTGAGCAGCGTCAGGTCCTGGCCGTCCATGAGGATGCGCCCGGAAGTCGGGCGCTCCAGCAGGTTCAGGCAGCGCAGCAAAGTACTCTTGCCCGCCCCGCTCCGCCCCACGATCCCGAAGATCGAACCGTCGGCAATCTGCAACGACACGTTATCCAGCGCCGGCGGCTGGCCATCGGCGTAGGTTTTGCTGACCTGCTCGACGACGATCATTCGACAGCTACCGGAATCACCGAACCTGCATATTTCTCGGTGATGAACTTGGCCACCTCCGGCGAATTCAGGTCCTTGGCCAGCTGTTTGATCCGTGGGTCGTCCTGCAATTTCGGGGTGGTCACGAGGATATTCGCGTAGGGATTGCCCTGGGCTTTTTCCAGCCCAAGGGCATCCTTGGCCGGTGACAGGCCGGCCTCGAGGGCGTAGTTGCCATTGATCACGGCGAGGTCGACATCATCCAGGGCACGAGGAATCTGTGGTGATTCGATCTCGAGGATCTTCAGGTGCCTGGGGTTCTCGGCAATGTCCTTGGGCGTTGCCTGGTCCTTGGCCGGGTCGTTGAAACCGGGCTTGAGCGTGATCAGGCCGTTGGCTTGCAGCAGGTACAGCGCACGGCTCAGGTTGGTGACGTTGTTGGGCACGGCCACGGTGCCTTTATCCGGCACCTGGGTAAAGCTGGTGTGGCGATGGGAGTAGATACCCAGCGGCTCGATATGCACGGTGGCCGCCACTGTGAATTTCTGGCCGAGAGCCTGTTCCTGGGAGTGCAGGTACGGCAAGTGCTGGAAGTAGTTGGCGTCCACATCACCGTGGGCCAGCAGTTCATTGGAGTTCACGCCGTTGGGGATTTCGATGATTTTCAGCTGCAGCTGCGGGTCGAGCTTCTGCACGTATTCGAGGATTTGCGCGTGGGGAATCGGGTCCGCCGCCACACGCAGGGCCTCGGCGGCCTGGGCGTCGAAGGAGGCAATCAGGACGGCCAGGGCCAGGGCTGTTTTCTTGAGCATGGTGATGTTCCTTATCAGGCGGACAGGGCTTGGGGAATCGTGGCATCGGCGTAAAACCGTTGGGCGACATCCGGATGGGAACGCAGGCGGCCCTTGAGGTAGTTCCAGCCGACGTCCCGCAGCAACGGGTTACGCGGGTCACTGGTGGGGCCGTGGGCATCGCGCAGCAACTCGGGCGGCAACTGATACACCGGCACCACCGCGTCCAGTTGCGCACCGAGGAAAAACGCCAGGGACAAACGCTCGCTGCCCAGGGGCGGCGATTCGACCCGGTGCACCGTGGCACGCAGGTAGCCGTTGGTGGCCAGTTCCAGCAACTCGCCGATGTTCACCACCAGGGTGTCGGGGCGCGGCAAGGCGTCGATCCAGCGGCCCTCCTCCACTTCCACTTGCAGGCCGGCCTGCTGGTCTTGCAGGAGGAAGCTGAGAAAGCCGGAATCCTTGTGGGCACCGACACCCTGGCGACTCTGCTGGGCGTGGCGGCCGGGGTAGCGGATCAGCTTGATGTGTTCGTTGGGCTTGGCGCCATACAGCGGGTCGAAAGCATTTTCCGGCAGCGACAAGGCCTGGGCAAAGGCGCGCAACAAGCGCAGGGACATCTGCGTCATCGCCTGCTGCCAGGCCAGTAACAAGGGCTTGAGTTCAGGCAACGCGGCAGGCCACTGGTTGGGGCCTTGCAGGCGCGACCAGGCCGGTGAATCCGGGCCTTGCTGCAGCGACTCGCGCTCGGCGCCGAGGTCGAACTGCTCACGCAGGTCCGGCTGCCCCCGGGTGATCTCCGACGCGGCGCGGTTGTAGCCGCGAAAGTGCGGGGAGTTGATCATGCCGACAGCAAGCTTGTCGGCCTCCGGCAAGGCGAAAAACCGGCGCGCCTGCTGCTGCACCTGGGTGAGCAACCCGGCGTCGATGCCGTGGCCGGTGAGGTAGAAAAAACCGATATGCCGCGCAGCGTGGCGCAGGTCATCGAGAAACTGCCCACGCTGGGCCGGGCTGCCGTCGAGCAGCGCCAGGTCCAGCAGGGGCAAGGTGTTGATTGCCAGCGGGTGCGACATTGGGTGCTCACTCCATGAACAGGTACGTGGAGTGGTGAAGCTAAACGATCTAAAAACCCCGCAATAAATACCTTTTTGGCATTAGCTTAGGTTGGCGCGTTCGCCGCCCTGGCTTCTTCCAGCAGGGCCTGGATGACTTTCTCCTGATTGTCGTAGCGGCCCTCGCCGAAATGGCTGTAGCGCACCTTGCCGGTGGCATCGAAGAAGTAATGGGCCGGCCAGTACTGGTTATCGAAGGCGCGCCAGATGCGGTAGTCGTTGTCGATGGCCACCGGGTAATGGATGTCCAGCTTCTTGACCTGGCTGCGTACGTTATCCAGGACTTTCTCATAGGCGTTTTCCGGCGTGTGCACACCGATCACCACCAACCCGTCCCTGGCGTACTTCTTTGCCCACTGATTGACGTACGGCAGGCTGCGCTGGCAGTTGACGCAGTCGTAGGTCCAGAAATCCACCAGCACCACCTTGCCCCTCAGGCCCTCGGCCGTCAGCGGCGGCGAGTTGAGCCAGGCCACCGCGCCGTCGAGGGACGGCATGCGCTCATCGGACTGGCTGAAACTTTCGGCATCGACGTTGTTGATCAGGTAGTTCACCGCCTTGGGCACGCCGACCAAGGCAACCACCAGTGCCAACAGCAGCAGGCCTTTTGAGCGGCGCAGGTATCGGATGAAGTTCATGGGTGTCACCTCGTGGCCGGGGGTGTTTCGGCGCGTTTGCGAGCCGCGCCGTTTTGCGCCAGCGGCGTGTTCTGGAAGCAGGTTTCACTGCCAGTGAGTTTTTTCGCGGTGGCGGCATTCACATCCGCCGCCACACCCGCCAGGGAAAACGCCAGGGCGCTGAGAAAGCTGTTGAGTGGGGTCATGGCCGGTCTCCTCAGCTGCCTTCAAGGCAATTGCTGGAAAATTTGCGGTAGTCGAGGACGTGGCGCTGGCCCTCGGAATCGAGGTAGGTCAGTTTCGAGTTGACGATGCCGCACAGCGCGCCACCGGACTCTTCGGAGATCGACAGCACCTGGTGGATATCCGGCTGGCTGGCGGTGGTTTCGGCATGGGCGGCAACACTCAGGCCAGTGAGTAAGGCAAACAGGCAACTGGCATAGGCAGCTTTGATAGTCATGGGTGGTTCCCCGGGGGTTCAAGTGGGCCGAGGCGGATTACCTCGATGGGCTCATTTGAACCTTGCGAGGTATCCGGATTGTGTCGGCCAGGCCCGGATTTTTGCGTCGATGTGTATCTCGTCACCGCCAGATACACTGCAATACAAAGGGCACAAGGCAAGCCCGCCGCCAGTGGCTAGACTGCGCATCAATGACTAATCAACGAGGAAGGCAGCATGGATCACGTCGATCACATTCTGATTGTCGATGACGATCGGGAGATCCGCGAACTGGTGGGCAACTACCTGAAAAAGAACGGCCTGCGCACCACCGTGGTGGCTGACGGCCGGCAGATGCGCAGCTTCCTCGACACCACGCCCGTGGACCTGATCGTGCTGGACATCATGATGCCCGGCGACGACGGCTTGCAGCTGTGCCGCGAACTGCGGGTGGGCAAGCACAAGGCCACGCCGATCCTGATGCTCACCGCGCGCAACGATGAAACCGACCGCATCATCGGCCTGGAAATGGGCGCCGACGATTACCTGGTCAAGCCCTTCGCCGCCCGTGAACTGCTGGCCCGCATCAACGCCGTGCTGCGGCGCACACGGATGCTGCCGCCAAACCTGGTGGTGACCGAAAGCGGCCGGCTGATCCGCTTTGGCCGCTGGCGCCTGGACACCACCGCCCGCCATCTGCTGGACGAAGACAACACCCTGGTGGCCTTGAGCGGTGCCGAATACCGTTTGCTGCGCGTCTTCCTCGACCATCCGCAACGGGTGCTCAACCGTGACCAGTTGCTGAACCTGACACAGGGCCGGGACGCGGACCTGTTCGACCGCTCCATCGACCTGCTGGTCAGCCGCCTGCGCCAGCGCCTTTTGGACGACGCCCGCGAACCGGCCTACATCAAGACCGTGCGCAGCGAAGGCTATGTGTTCTCCCTGGCCGTGGAAATCCTTGGGGACCCGGCATGACCCTCACGTTCCGCTGGCCGCGCACCCTCGCGGCGCAACTGACGGTAATTTTCATCGTCAGCCTGCTGTGCGCCAACGCCCTGTCGTTCAGTGCGCAGTTCTATGAGCGCTACATGAGTGCCCGCAGCGTAATGCTGGGCAACCTGGAAAACGACGTATCGACGTCGATCGCGATCCTCGACCGCCTGCCCGCCGCCGAGCGTGCCAGCTGGCTGCCGCGCCTCGACCGCAACGCCTACCGCTACCTGCTGAATGCCGGCGAACCCGGCGAGCCGATGGCCAGCGACAACGTGCCCATGGCCGCGACGTCGATTTCCGATGCGTTGGGCGAGCATTACCCACTGACGTTTCGCGACATCCCGGGCCTGCAAAAACACTTCCAGGCGCACCTGACCCTGGCCGATGGCAGCCCGGTCACGATTGATGTCTATCCCAAGCCGATCCCGTTTGCGTTCTGGCTGCCGGTGGTACTGGTGCTGCAACTGGTGGTGTTGCTGGTGTGCACCTGGATCGCCGTGCGCATCGCCATCCGCCCGCTGACACGCCTGGCACGGGCAGTGGAAACCCTCGACCCGAATGCCCGCCCGACGCCGCTGGACGAAACCGGCCCCACCGAGGTGGCGCATGCGGCGGCGGCGTTCAACGAAATGCAGAAGCGGATTGCCGAGTACCTCAAGGAGCGCATGCAGATTCTGGCGGCGATCTCCCATGACTTGCAGACGCCGATTACCCGCATGAAATTGCGTGCCGAGTTCATGGAGGACTCGGTGGACCGGGAAAAGCTCTGGAGTGACCTGGGGGAAATGGAGCATCTGGTGCGCGAGGGTGTGGCGTATGCCCGCAGTGTGCATGGGTCCACCGAGGCCAGTTGCCGGATCGACCTGGATGCGTTTCTCGACAGCCTGGTGTTTGATTACCAGGACATGAACAAGCAAGTGAGTTTGACCGGTAAAAGCGCGGTGGTTTTGGATACGCGGCCCCATGCGTTGCGTCGGGTGCTGGTGAACCTGGTGGACAACGCGCTGAAATTTGCCGGGGAGGCGCAGTTGGAGGTGGGGTCGACGGCGGCGGGTGAGCTTTCGATCAAGGTGCTGGACCGGGGGCCGGGGATTGCCGAGGATGAACTGGTGCAGGTGATGCAGCCGTTTTACCGGGTGGAGAGTTCGCGTAATCGTGGCACTGGTGGTACAGGGCTGGGGTTGGCGATTGCCCAGCAACTGGCGGTGGCGATTGGTGGGGAGTTGACCCTGAGCAACCGGGACGGTGGGGGGTTGTGTGCGCAGGTTCGGCTGGAGCTGTGACGGGCGGTGTGTATATCCATTATTTGGGTGATGGCTTGTATCGGTTCCGCTCTTACAGCGGCTCACTTTTGAAC
>NZ_JBSVWQ010000252.1:0-7896 GCF_054071215.1 Pseudomonas sp. SDO5522_S412
CCGCTGTAAGAGCGGAACCATAAGCGGCCGTTACCGCAGCAACGGATATGTACACGGTCCATTACAAACAACTCAAACCCCACACAACGAACGCAGTAACCCAGTATCCAAATGCCGCTCTACCAGATCCGCCAACCGCTCAATATCCCGCTCCCGCAACCCGTGATAATCCACCTCTTGCACATCTTCCAACCCGGCCCAACGCAACAAAGCACTACAGGCCGCCGGAGCCTCAAACAATCCATGCAAATAGGTCCCAAGGATCTGCCCATCCTCACTCTGAGCCCCATCCAGGCGCCCATCGTCCAACTGCACCGCAGCCCGCACCAAGCCAGCGCCACTGGTTACACCCGCGTGGATCTCATACCCACTCACCTCGGCCTCCTCCAGCAACAACCGCCCCCGCACGTTACGCAGCTGCTTCTCCTCCTCCAGGGTCGTACTGAACGCCAACAACCCCAGCCCAGCGCTAGAACCACAAGGCCCTTCCAACCCCAGCGGGTCATGCACCTGCTCCCCGAGCATCTGCAACCCACCACAAATCCCCAACACCTTCCCGCCATAACGCAGATGCCGAGCCACCGCCGTGTCCCACCCGTTGGCCCGCAAATACGCCAAATCACTGCGCACACTCTTCGAGCCCGGCAAAATAATCAGGTCCGCCGCAGGAATCGCCTGCCCCGGCCCCACAAACTGCAAATCCACCTGCGGGTGCAAGCGCAACGGATCAAAATCCGTGTGATTACTGATCCGCGGCAATACCGGCACCACCACCTTGAGCACTTGCGCCGCCTTGTCGATCTGGCGCTGGTCGATACCGTCCTCAGCCTCCAGATGCAGATCCATCACATACGGCAACACCCCCACCACCGGCTTGCCCGTGCGCGCTTCCAGCCAATCCAGCCCCGGCTGCAATAGCGCGATATCGCCGCGAAAGCGATTGATGATGAAGCCTTTGACCCGCGCCTGTTCGGTGGGTGACAACAATTCCAGAGTGCCCACAAGGTGCGCAAACACCCCGCCGCGATTGATGTCGGCAATCAGCAGCACCGGGCAGTCCACCGCTTCGGCAAAGCCCATGTTGGCAATGTCGTTCGCCCGCAGATTGATCTCCGCCGGCGAACCCGCACCCTCGACCATCACCACCGGGTAAGCCGCACTCAACCGCGCATGAGAGGCCAGCACCGCTTGCATCGCGATGGCTTTGTAATCGTGATAAGCCACGGCATTCATGGTGGTCACGGCGCGCCCGTGGATGATCACTTGGGAGCCCGTGTCGCTGTTGGGTTTGAGCAGCACCGGGTTCATGTCGGTGTGGGGCGCCAGGTTCGCCGCCTGGGCCTGCACCGCCTGCGCTCGGCCGATTTCGCCGCCTTCGGGAGTCACGGCGCTGTTGAGTGCCATGTTCTGCGGTTTGAAGGGCACCACCGGTATGCCCTGGCGCACCAACCAGCGACACAGCGCGGTCACCAACGTGCTTTTGCCCGCGTCGGATGTGGTGCCCTGCACCATCAAGGTACTCATGAGGCTTCCTTGTAGGCCTTCAGTGCCTGTTCCAGCCGCAACCAGTCGGCCTCGGTATCCGGCAGGCCGAAACGCAGGCTGCTGTTGTCGACAAACAAGCGCAGCAGAATGCCGCGCTGGGCCATGAATTCATGCAGCTGCTCAGCCCGGTCCGTGATCATCCACTGGAACAACGCGCAGCCGCCCTGGGGCCGCAAGTCGTGGCGTTCAAGCACATCAAACAGGCGCTGGCTGGCCGATTCGCAACGCAGCCGCTGTTGCGCATGGCCGGCCGTATCGCGCAGGCATACTTGCCCAAGCACCCGCGTCGGCCCGCTGACGGCCCACGGCCCCACCTGTTCGGCGAGCAGCTTGAGCAGCTTGCGCTCGGCCAGCACGAACCCCAGCCGCACTCCGGCCAGGCCGAAGAATTTGCCGAACGAGCGCAGCACGATCAGGCCGACTTGATGGGCCTGGCCCGCCAGGCTCAGTTGCGGGGTGATGTCCATGAAGGCTTCATCCACCACCAGCCAGCCGCCGCGTTGGGCCAGGCGAGCATGCCAGTCCAGCAGGCGTTGCGGCGTCAGGCTCAGGCCGGTGGGGTTGTTGGGGTTGACCACCACCAGCACGTCGAGGCTGTCGAGGAAGAAGTCGACTTCCTGCTCCAGCACTTCGCGCACGATGTAGCCGGCGCGACGCCAGGCTTCAGCGTGTTCGGCGTAACACGGCGACAGCACACCGACCTTGCCGGCCCGGCGCAGGCGCGGCAATAACTGGATCGCGGCCTGGGAGCCGGCCACCGGCAATACATAGGGCGTGCCGTAATATTCACAGGCAGCCTGCTCCAGGCCGTCGTCGTTTTCAGGCAGGCGCGCCCAGGCCCGCAGCGGGATTTCCGGAATCGGAAACGGCCATGGCGCCAGGCCGCTGGACAGGTCCAGCCAGTCTGCTTCTGGAATGCCGTACTGCATCGCCGCCTTGCGCAAGCGGCCACCGTGCTCAAGCATAAAACTCAGCCCCCACACACAGGATCAGCAACCACAGCCACACGCCGCGTTGCACCAGTTGCCAGCCACGCTCGATGGAATCCGCATCCGCCGGCGGGCCTTCGCCCAGTGGCGGGCGCTGGTGCAGCTCACCGTGATAAATCGCTGCACCGCCCAACTCCACGCCAAGGGCACCGGCACCCGCAGCCATCACCGGGCCGGCGTTGGGGCTGTCCCAGGTCGGGCCCTGGGTGCGCCAGCATTTGAGAGCCAGGCGGGTTTTGCCCAGCAGCGCGTAGGTCAACGCCACCAGGCGCGCGGGAATGTAGTTGAGCACGTCGTCAATCTTCGCCGCGGCCCAGCCAAAACGTTCAAAGCGCTCATTGCGATAGCCCCACATAGCGTCCAGGGTGTTGCTCAGACGATAGAGCACCACGCCGGGTACGCCAGCGACCACAAACCAGAACAGCGCAGCAAATATCGCATCGCTGCCGTTTTCCAGCACCGATTCGGTGGCCGCACGGGCAACTTCAGTGCGGTCCAGCTCGCTGGTCTGGCGACTGACCAGGTAGCTGACGCGTTTGCGTGCCTCGTCCAGGTCATCGCTGCGCAATGCTTGCGCTACCGGCAGCACGTGCTCGCCGAGGCTACGCATGCCGAGGGCGCAATACAATGCGAGGATTTCCAGGACCCAGCCGATGTAGGGCGCCCACGACAGCGCCGTGGCCAGCAGGGTCAGCGGCACCACCGCGATCACCCAGGCGGTGACGCCATGGCTGCGCCAGCCCCGACCGCCGGAGTTGAATCGTTGCTCGATGCGCCCGGCAAAATTGCCGAACGCCACCAGCGGATGCCAGCGCCTGGGCTCGCCCAGCAGCGCATCCAGCGCCACGGCAGCGACACTCAGCAAGGCCACACTCATTGACTCACTCCCCAAACATTCTCGTACAACATGTCACTCAGCGGCCGTGGTTCGGTCCAGCCTTCGAGCTGCAACATTGGTGCCGGGTAGAACTCGGCCACCGGGCCCAGGCACAACACGGCCAACGGCTTGGCACCGGGCGGCAGGCCCAGCAGATCGGCCAGGGCCTGGGGCTCGAACAGCGAGACCCAGCCCATGCCCAGCCCTTCGACACGAGCCGCCAGCCATAGATTCTGAATCGCGCAGGACAACGATGCCATGTCCATTTCCGGCAAGGTGCGGCGCCCGAAGATATGCCGCTCGCGGTCGTCCATCAAGGCAGCCACCAGCACTTCGGCGCAGTCGTTGATGCCTTCGACCTTGAGCTTCATGAACTGGTCGGAGCGCTCGCCGAGAGCCTCGGCGGTGCGTACGCGTTCTTCTTCCACTAGCTGCTGGATCTGGCCGCGCAGGTTGCGGTCGCTGATGCGGATAAAACGCCAGGGCTGCATCAAGCCGACGCTCGGCGCCTGGTGCGCGGCTTGCAGCAGGCGATGGAGCAATTGCGGCGCCACGCTGCCACCGCTGAAGTGCCGCATGTCGCGGCGTTCGGCGATAGCGCGGTAGACGGCTTCGCGGTCGGCTTCCGGAAAGGCGTTGTCAGTCATGGCCTCATCGCGGGCAAGCCCGCTCCCACATTGGATTGCGTTTCAACTCGGTCAACTGTGGGAGCGGGCTTGCCTGCGATGGCGGTCTCAAGGCTTGGCGCAAACAAGGCAGCCACCGCCATCGGGTTGGACGGGAAATAAAAGTGCACGTAGGAAGCCGTCATCCGGCCCTGACGATAAACCGCCTCGGCACCGCGCCCGCCATTCGGGCTCAGGCCCCGGGCAATCGGCTGCCACTCGGTGCTGGTCAGCGAGTGATGGTAGGTGTGACCGCGCAAGAGGCCTTCGGGCAGTTCGACGTTTTGCAGGGCCAGTGCCGCCAGACGCTTTTGCATCACGGCGTCGCCCTGGAGCAGGCCGACCAGTTCGGCACGGGTGCCGTCGACATCGGTGAGTGAGTCCAGCAGATAGAGCATGCCGCCGCATTCGGCCAGCAGTGGCTTGCCAGCAGCGTGGTGGGCGCGGATGGCGTCGAGCATCGCGGTATTTTCCGACAGCGCCTGGTGATGCAATTCCGGATAACCGCCGGGCAGGTAGAGGCTGTCAGCTTCGGGCAATGCGCGGTCACGAATCGGCGAGAAGAAGCGCAGCTCGGCGCCCATCGCTCGCAACAGGTCGAGGCTGGCGCCGTAGGTAAACGCGAAGGCTTCGTCGCGGGCCACGGCGATGCGCACGCCGGCCAGCAACGGTTGGGCCTCGATTACCTCGGGCGCAGCGAATTCCACCGGCGGTGGCAGCGCTACCTCACAGCTGCTGCCCAGAGCCTGGGCGGCGGCGTCGAGGCGCAGGTCGAGGTCGTTCAATTCGCTGGCCTGCACCAGGCCAAGGTGGCGGCTGGGCAATTCGATCCCGGTTTCCCGGGACAGTGCGCCGTACCAGCGCAGGCCTTCGGTCAGGCTGCCTTCAAGCAGTTGCGCATGGCGCAGCGTGCCGACGCGGTTGGCCAGCACGCCGGCAAACGGCAGGTCCGGCTGGTAACGCGCCAGGCCCAATGCCAGGGCACCGAAGGTCTGGGCCATGGCCGTGCCATCGATGACCGCCAGTACCGGCACGCCAAAATGCCGCGCCAGGTCGGCGCTGGACGGCGTGCCGTCGAACAGGCCCATCACGCCTTCGATCAGGATCAGGTCGGCTTCCCCCGCCGCTTCCCACAGCAATCGGCGACTTTCCTGCTCGCCGACCATCCACATGTCCAATTGATAGACCGGCGCACCACTGGCGCGCTCGTGGATCATCGGGTCGAGAAAGTCCGGGCCGCATTTGAACACTCGCACCTTGCGCCCCAGGTTGCGGTGCAAACGGGCGAGCGCGGCGGTGACGGTGGTTTTGCCCTGGCCGGACGCCGGTGCGGCGATCAGCACAGCAGGACAGTGACGGGGCTGATTCAAAGTTCGATGCCTTTCTGCGCCTTGATACCCGCCTGGAATGCATGCTTGAGCATGCCCATTTCAGTCACGGTGTCGGCCATTTCGATCAATTCGGGTTTCGCGCCACGGCCGGTAACCAGCACGTGTTGCATCGGGGGGCGGGCCTGCAGGTCGCTGAGTACCTGGTCCAGGTCGAGGTAGCCGTGCTTGAGGGCGATGTTCAGTTCATCCAGCACCACCAGGCCGATGGCCGGGTTCTGCAGCATTTCCCGGGAGACCGCCCAGGCGGCTTCGGCGGCCACGATGTCGCGGGCACGGTCCTGGGTTTCCCAGGTAAAACCTTCGCCCATCACGTGGAAGCGCACCTGCTCGGGGAAACGGCGGAAGAACAGTTCTTCGCCAGTGCTGTTGCGGCCCTTGATGAACTGCACCACGCCACACTGCATGCCGTGGCCCATGGCCCGGGCCAGCATGCCAAAGGCCGAGCTGCTCTTGCCTTTGCCATTGCCGGTAAGCACCAGCAGCAACCCGCACTCGTTCGGTGAATTGGCAATGCGCTCGTCAATCAAGGCTTTTTTGCGCAGCATGCGCGCCAGGTGGCGTTCGTCACGATCGGGGGATTCAGTCATGGCAGCTCTCCGTTGGGGCTGGACAAAAACGGCGGGCAGGAAAAAGACACATACAGACAGCCAAGCATCGCCCACCGTGATGCTGTTGGATGGATCAGGCCGGTCTCCGGGCTCATGAGTGGCATTGGATGCCGAAGGTGCGCCTTCCCATATCGCGGGCGATACAGTGGCTTAAGGCACCGTCTTGACTCATTTACCGTTGCGGGGGCAGCGCCGGGATCGTGGCAGCACTGTAGAAAAATGCGCTCACTCACCGGCTTCCCTGTTTCACTCAGTCGGCGCGTACGCCACAGAGCACCTGAAACAAGCCGCGAAGGTTAGTGGGTTGGGGGTGGAGCGTCAATTAAAGCCGGACATGCGCGTGAACCATCGGGCCGCTGCGTGCCTCTACCGCTACAGGTATTAAGGAGAAAACCATGCACAAGACCCGACTTGCCCTACTGATCATGCTCGCCGGCACCCTCGCCGCCTGCGGCGAAAGCTCTACCCTGCAAGTGTCCGACGGCACCGGGCCCTCGCCCAAACTGCCGGAACCGAATAAAACCCTGATCCCCACGGTGAATATCGCCCCGGCCATCGGCTGGCCCGAAGGCACCAAGCCAACGGCGGCGGCAGGCACTCAAGTAGCGGCGTTTGCCGAAGGCCTGGACCATCCGCGCTGGCTGTATGTGCTGCCCAATGGCGATGTGCTGGTGGCAGAAACCAATGCGCCACCCAAGCCGGACGATTCCAAGGGTATTCGTGGCTGGGTGATGGAGAAAGTCATGGGCCGCGCCGGGGCCGCCGTGCCGAGCCCCAACCGCATCACCCTGCTGCGGGACGCCGACCACGACGGCATAGCCGAAACCCGCACGGTGTTCCTGGAGAACCTGAACTCGCCGTTCGGCATGACCCTGGTGGGCAGCGACCTGTATGTGGCCGATTCGGACAAGCTGCTGCGCTTCCCCTATCAGCCAGGCGAAACCTCGATCAAGGAAGCCGGCACCACGGTGACCGACTTGCCGGGCGGCAGCATCAACCATCACTGGACCAAGAACGTGGTCGCGAGCCAGGACGGCAGCAAGTTGTACGTCAGCGTGGGCTCCAACAGCAACGTCGCGGAAAACGGCCTGGAAGCCGAACAAGGCCGCGCCGCGATCTGGGAAGTGGACCGCGCCACCGGCCAGCACCGCATCTTCGCCTCCGGCCTGCGCAACCCCAACGGCATGGCCTGGGAACCGCAAAGCGGCAAGCTGTGGACGGCGGTCAATGAGCGCGATGAAATCGGCAGCGACCTGGTGCCGGACTACATCACCTCGGTCAAGGATGGCGCGTTCTATGGCTGGCCCTTCAGTTACTACGGGCAGCACGTGGATGTGCGGGTGAGTCCGCAGAACCCGGAACTGGTAGCCAAGGCGATTGCCCCGGACTACGCGGTGGGCCCGCACACAGCCTCCCTGGGACTGACCTTTGCCGAGGGCAGCAAGCTACCGGCACAATTCAGCAATGGCGCGTTTATCGGCCAGCATGGTTCTTGGAACCGCAAGCCCCACAGTGGCTACAAGGTGATCTTCGTGCCGTTTGAAGGCGGCAAACCCAAAGGCCAGCCGGTGGATGTGCTGACCGGGTTCCTCAATAGCGATGAGAAAGCCATGGGCCGCCCGGTCGGCGTGGTGATCGACAAGCAGGGGGATTTGCTGGTGGCGGATGACGTGGGGAACAAGGTGTGGCGAGTGTCGGCGGCTAAATAACCAGCTTCGCAAACACCGCAAAACAAATGTGGGAGCGGGCTTGCTCGCGAATGCAGTGTGTCAGTCAGCTTGTTGTCGACTGACCCACCGCATTCGCGAGCAAGCCCGCTCC
>NZ_JBSVWQ010000253.1:0-7859 GCF_054071215.1 Pseudomonas sp. SDO5522_S412
GCGAAAGCGGGGTATCAGGCTCGGATGGGCCGACTGACACACCGTCTTCGCGAGCAAGCCCGCTCCCACAGTTGGATCACCGCCAGGCTCGAGCCAATTGCCAGCCACAAAAAAAGCCCCGACTCGCAAGAGCCGGGGCTTTTTGGTGGTGCACTACAACGGCTTAGCCGTTGAACACATCATCCACGCTTTGCAGCGGGTAGTTCTTCGGATACGGCAGGGTGGCCACACCCGTCTCGATTGCGGCTTTGGCCACGGCATCGGAGATCAGGGTGATCAGGCGCTTATCCATTGGTTTCGGGATGATGTACTCACGACCGAATTCCAGCTTGATGCCGCCGTAGGCGTCGCACACTTCCTGAGGAACCGGCAGTTTGGCCAGTTCGCGCAGGGCGTTGGCGGCCGCGACTTTCATCTCTTCGTTGATGCGCTTGGCGCGAACGTCCAGGGCACCACGGAAGATGAACGGGAAGCCCAGTACGTTGTTGACCTGGTTCGGGTAGTCCGAACGGCCGGTGGCCATGATCACGTCGCTACGGGTGGCGTGGGCCAGCTCCGGGGAGATTTCCGGATCCGGGTTGGAGCACGCGAACACGATCGGGTTGGCCGCCATGGACTTGAGGCCTTCGGCGCTCAGCAGGTTCGGGCCGGACAGGCCAACGAACACGTCTGCACCGTCCAGGGCGTCAGCCAGGGTACGCTTGGAGGACGGATGCGCGAACATCGCCTTGTACTGGTTCAGGTCGGTACGCTCGGACTGCACAACGCCCTTGCTGTCGACCATGTAGATGTTTTCCAGCTTGGCGCCCATGCTCACCAGCAACTTCATGCAGGAGATGGCCGCGGCGCCGGCGCCCAGGCAAACGATCTTGGCTTCGCCAAGGGTTTTGCCGGCGATTTCCAGGGCGTTGATCATGCCGGCCGCGGTAACGATCGCGGTGCCGTGCTGGTCATCGTGGAATACCGGGATGTCGCACTGTTCGATCAGGGCCTTTTCGATCTCGAAGCACTCAGGTGCCTTGATGTCTTCCAGGTTGATGCCACCGAAGGTGATGGAGATGCGCTTTACGGTGTCGATGAAAGCCTGCGGGCTCTCGGAATCGACTTCGATATCGAATACGTCAATGCCGGCGAAGCGCTTGAACAGCACGCCCTTACCTTCCATGACTGGCTTGGAAGCCAATGGGCCGAGGTTACCCAGGCCGAGGATCGCGGTGCCATCAGAGATCACTGCAACCAGGTTGCCTTTGCCGGTGTACTTGTAGGCCAGTTCAGGATCGCGGGCGATTTCACGTACGGGCTCGGCAACGCCAGGGCTGTAGGCCAGCGACAGGTCGCGGGCGGTGGCAGTGGCCTTGGTGAGCTCTACACTCAGCTTTCCTGGACGAGGATGGGCATGATATTCGAGAGCGGCAGTTTTCAAATCAGACATATCGGCATTCCGCTTTTACTGTTGGTCGACGGACCGCCGAGGATACGCGTGTCGCAAAGTCCCCACAAGACTGGGCAGTCACAGGTGTCAAGGGCCCTGCCCTACGACTTTTGGCCAAGAGCCACGGGATACAAGGGCTCAACTGTTCACAATCGACCTGAAAAATGTCTACAATTTTTTCTTACGGCGCCTGCTCGAGCATGCCGGGATCGGTCAGTGGCAACAGCCAGCGTGCCTGGCCCTTTTCCAGGCCGCCGCGTCGGGAGCGGTCCAGCACCCAGCCGCGGGCTTCGATGGACTGGCCCTGCAAACCCTTCAACAGTGCACTGTCGAATCGGCCCACCAGATTGGGTGCAATGCGCAGTACCAGTGAGCCCTGCAACTCAATCCAGACTCCGCCGCGATTGCGTTCGATTTTGTTCACCTGACCGCTGACCACCGCAAAGCCCGAGCGCCGGATCTTCGCCGCATCGACCACCGGTGACTGGCGCCACACCCCCAGCCGGGCCTGCCGGGCGCTGCGTTCGGCGGCTTGCTGGCAGGCCACCAGTTCCACATTCGGCGCGACCGCCACCTGGAAGCCAAGGCCTTCGGCGAGCAACTGCGCTTCCAGATTTGCTCCATTGGCACCGTAGAGATGGGCCAGGGTGCGGCCGTAACGGTCCTTGCTCTCCCGTCCGGGCACCACGCCAACGCGCCCACCGCTCGCGCCCACAAGACTTTGCAGGCGCTCGCGAGCGGCCACGGCGAAGGGCTCGTCAGTGCGCCCCTGCTTGCCGGTTTCCGGGGCATTGACGCCGATCATGCGTATGCTGCGGCCATCCTTGAGGCGCACGGTGTCGCCATCCACTACCCGCTGCACGTCGAAGGTCGCGACATCGCCGGGCGCCGGGCAGAACACCTCGGCCTGGGCGGGCGCCAGCCAAATCGCAGACACAAAAAAGGCGCCCACAAGGGACGCCTTTTTCATCAGCGAGGACAAGCCATACAGGCCATCCAAGCGGACCAGCCTTACTCGGCTTTAGGAGCAGCTTTAGCGCCGAAAGCACCGAAGCGGGTCTTGAAGCGGTCAACACGGCCGCCAACATCCAGAGTCTTCTGCTTACCGGTGTAGAACGGGTGGCACTCGTTGCACACGTCGATTGGCAGAGCTTTGCCGAAAGTCGAACGGGTTTCGAACTTGTTACCGCAGCTGCAGGTAACGTCGATGGCAACATAGTTTGGATGGATATCGGCTTTCATGGTGTATTCCTCAGGCTAGCGTGCCGCCAATCAACACTATTGTTGAATACCGCACGTAATTAGGCCGCGGATTCTACCAGACCTTTTTAAACGCGCAAGAAGCACAACGGCCCCTTTCATCAGAAAAGCGCGGCATACACAAGGCCCTGTGGGAGCCGGGCTTGCCCGCGATGCAGGCGCTGCGGTGCCTCAGGTGCACCGTGTCGATACTATCGCGGGCAAGCCCGGCTCCCACATCCACCGCTGGTCTGCTAGGCTCCCGCCCTTCTTCGCCGCCCGTCATATGAGAACCCCCGCGTGCCCGACGCCATTTTGCGCCTCGCCCTGCCCTCGCCCCTGCGCCGCCTGTTCGATTATCGGGCCCCTGCCGGCGTATTGCGGTCGCAGTTGCAGCCCGGCATGCGCGTACGGGTACCGTTTGGCCGGCGGGAGATGATCGGCATCCTGGTGGAGGTCGCCGATCACAGCGAAGTGTCCGCCGAGAAGCTCAAGCCGGCCGTGGCCATCCTCGACAGCACGCCGCCGCTGCCGCCTGCGCTGTTCAAGCTGTGCCTGTGGACCTCGCAGTATTACCAGCACAGCCTCGGCGACACCTTGAGCTGGGCGCTGCCGGTGCTGTTGCGCCAGGGCGAACTGGCCGAGGCGCGCCAGGAGCGTTTCTGGTCGATGGTCCCGGGGGCGCGCATGGACGACCCGCGCATCGCCCGCGCCCCGCGCCAGCGTGAAGCCCTGGCAACCCTGGCCCAGCATCCCCACGGCGTCGCCCATCAGCTTTTAAGCAAGCTGATGCTGAGCAAGGACAGCCTGGACTTGCTGCTGGCCAAGGGCCTGGTGCAGGTGGAAATCCGCAAGCACGCCCCCGGCGAGCGCCACGAACACTGGCTGGCTCAGCCGGAATTGCCGCTCAACCCCGAACAACGCGCCGCCTACGAGGCAATTCGCGCCGGCTTCGACAGCTTCCACGCGTTCCTGCTGGCGGGCGTCACCGGCAGCGGCAAGACCGAAGTCTATTTGCAACTGATCCGCGAAACCCTCGAAGCCGGCAAACAGGCACTGGTGCTGATCCCCGAGATCAACCTCGGCCCGCAAACCCTGGCGCGTTTCGAGCAGCGTTTCAACGCGCGCATCGCCCTGGTGCACTCGGCGGTCAACGACCGCGAGCGCCTGGAATCCTGGCTCGCCGCCCGGGACGGCGAGGCCGACATTATTATCGGCACCCGTTCGGCGCTGTTCACCCCGATGAAAAATCCCGGGCTGATCATCATCGACGAAGAACACGACGGCTCCTATAAACAGCAGGAAGGCCTGCGCTACCACGCCCGCGACCTGGCGCTGGTGCGTGCCCGCCAGGAAAACATCCCGATTGTGCTGGGCTCGGCCACGCCTTCCCTGGAAAGCCTGCACAACGCCTACACCGGGCGCTACGGCCTGCTGCGTCTCAATGAGCGGGCCGGCGGCGCCAAGCAGCCACGCTTCCTGCGCCTGGACGTTAAAAGTCGCCCGCTGGACAGCGGCATTTCCGGGCCGATGCAGCAAGCCATCGGGCAAACCCTCGCGGCGGGCCAGCAAGTGCTGGTGTTCCTCAACCGCCGGGGTTTTGCGCCGACGCTGCTGTGCCACGACTGCGGCTGGATGTCCGAGTGCAATCGCTGCGATGCGCGAATGACCGTGCACCAGCGCTCCGGCGAGTTGCGCTGCCATCACTGCGGCCATGTGGAACGGGTGCCGCGGCACTGCCCGCAGTGCGGCAAAGTCGACTTGCGACCGGTGGGTGCGGGCACCGAGCGCGCCGAAGAACGACTGGGCATCCTGTTCCCGGATTACCCGGTGCTGCGGGTCGACCGCGACAGCACCTCGCGCAAGGACGCGATGAATCAGTTGTTCGCCACGATCCAGAAGGGCCAGCCGTGCATTCTGGTGGGCACGCAGATGCTTGCCAAAGGGCATCACTTCCCACGGGTGACCCTGGTGTCGATCCTGGATGCCGACGGCGGGCTGTTCTCCGGGGATTTTCGCGCCAGCGAGCGCATGGCGCAGTTGATCGTGCAGGTCGCAGGCCGGGCCGGGCGGGCCGAAGAGCCGGGCAAGGTGATCATCCAGACGCACCTGGCCGACCACCCGCTGCTGATTCAACTGACAGAACAAGGCTACTTTGCCTTCGCCGAACAGGCCTTGAGCGAGCGACGCTCGGCAGGTCTGCCACCGTTTGCGCATCTGGCGCTGCTGCGGGCCGAAGCGCACAAGCCGGGGCAGGCCGAAGGTTTCCTGGATGAAGCGTGCAGCGAGGCTGAACGTTTGCTGGGGGAACTGGGTCTGACCGGCATCGAGCTATTGGGCCCGGTGCCAGCACCGATGGAACGCCGCGCCGGGCGCTACCGCGCCCAGCTACTCTTGCAAGCCAGTGCCCGCGCGCCGCTGCATCGTTTATTAAGCAGCTGGTTACTTGCGCTGGAGCAAATGCCCAGTGGTCGCCAGGTGAGATGGTCGCTGGACGTAGACCCGGTAGATTTGTACTAACCCCCTGTGGCGAGGGAGCTTGCTCGCCACAGGTTAATCGTCCGTCGAGGTCCCGCGAAGGTTGGCAAGCCCGCCCTCGCCACGGATAATGCCCAGTTTTTCCACCTGCGCATCGCGCGCCACCGCTTGCGGTCGAAAGAGAACACCATGAAAGACACCATTCGCCAGCTGATCCAACAAGCCCTCACCCAACTCGTCAACGAAGGTGTGTTGCCTGAAGGCCTGACGCCGGCGATCCAGGTGGAAAATACCCGCGACAAGACCCACGGTGATTTCGCCAGCAACATCGCGATGATGCTGGCCAAGCCGGCCGGCCTGAAGCCGCGCGACCTGGCAGAAAAAATCATCGCCGCGCTGCCGGCCGACCCGCAGGTGACCAAGGCTGAAATCGCCGGCCCAGGCTTCATCAACTTCTTCCAGAACACCCAGGCCCTGGCTTCGCGCCTGGACGCGGCCCTGGCCGACGCGAAAATCGGCGTGCGCAAGGCCGGCCCGGCACAGCGCGTGGCCATCGACCTGTCGGCACCGAACCTGGCCAAGGAAATGCACGTGGGCCACCTGCGCTCCACCATCATCGGTGACGGCGTGGCGCGGGTCCTGGAGTTCCTCGGCGATGACGTGATCCGCCAGAACCACGTGGGCGACTGGGGTACCCAGTTCGGCATGCTGATGGCCTATCTGCAGGAAAACCCGATCACCAGCAACGAGCTGTCGGACCTGGAGAACTTCTACCGCGCCGCCAAGAAGCGTTTCGACGAATCCGAAGAATTCGCCGACCGCGCACGTGGCCTGGTGGTCAAGCTGCAAGCCGGCGATGCCGAATGCCTGGAACTGTGGGGCCGCTTCCGCGAGATCTCGCTGTCCCACTGCCAGGAAATCTACGAGCTGCTCAACGTCAAATTGACCATGGCCGACGTGATGGGCGAAAGCGCCTACAACGACGACCTGATCAACGTGGTCAACGACCTCAAGGCCAAGGGCCTGCTGGTTGAAAGCAACGGCGCGCAGTGCGTGTTCCTCGAAGAATTCAAGACCGCCGACGGCGACCCGCTGCCGGTGATCATCGTCAAGGCTGATGGCGGCTACCTCTACGCCACCACCGACCTCGCCGCCGTGCGCTACCGCAGCGGCGTGCTGAAAGCCGACCGTGCCCTGTATTTCGTTGACCAGCGCCAGGCCCTGCACTTCCAGCAAGTGTTCGAAGTGGCGCGCCGCGCCGGTTTCGTGACCCACCCGATGCAGATGGAACACATGGGCTTCGGCACCATGAACGGCGCCGATGGCCGCCCGTTCAAGACCCGTGACGGCGGCACCGTGAAGCTGATCGACCTGCTGAACGAAGCCCAGGACCGCGCCTACAACCTGGTGAAGGAAAAGAACCCGGAGCTGGCCGAAGCCGACCTGCGCAACATCGCCCGCGTCGTGGGGATTGGCGCGGTGAAATACGCCGACCTGTCCAAGCACCGCACTAGCGACTACAGCTTCAACTTCGAATTGATGCTCAACTTCGAAGGCAACACCGCGCCGTACCTGCTGTATGCCTACACGCGGGTGGCCGGTGTGTTCCGCAAGCTCGGCAAGGACTTCAGCGAAGTCGAAGGCCAGATCAACCTTGAGGCGCCACACGAGCAGGAACTGGCCGCCAAACTGGCGCAATTCGGCGAAGTGCTGAACAGCGTCGGCGAAAAAGGCACACCGCACATCCTCTGCACCTATTTGTACGAAGTCGCCGGTTTGTTCTCCAGCTTCTACGAGAACTGCCCGATCCTGACCGCAGACGACGAAGCCCAAAAGCAGAGCCGCCTGCGCCTCGCCGCACTGGCAGGACGGACCCTCAAGCAAGGCCTGGAATTGTTGGGCCTGGAAACTCTGGAGCGTATGTAAGTTGGCTGCCAAGAAAAAACCTGCACCCAAGCGCGGCGCCAGCCGCTACCAGGCACCGGCGAAGAAGCCTATTCCGGGCTGGTTGTGGATGGCCATCGGCCTGACGGTCGGCGCGTTTGTGGTGTTCCTGATGAAGCTCGACCCGGGCAAGGGCGATGACGTCAAACGGGTCAAGCAAGAACAGCAGAAGGCCACGAAAATGGCCGAGGCGAACAAGACACCGCCTAGCCCGACTGCGCCGGTGAAGCCGAAATACGACTTCTACACGCTGCTGCCGGAATCGGAAGTGATCGTGCCGCCGGACGCCGTGCCGGAGAAAACCCTGCCGACGCCGCAGCCGGTGCCGACTACGCCGGTTACCCCGGCGGAAGCAGCGAAGATCGACACGGCCCGGGCCCAGGCTGCGCTGGCCGGGATTACCCCGCCGCCACCGCCGCCGGTCGCCACCACCAAGGCCGCGCCCGTGACCAAGTTCTTCCTGCAGGCGGGCTCGTTCCCGAAACAGGCGGATGCGGACCGTGTGCGCGCGCAGATTATTTTGCTGGGGCAGGCGGTGACGGTGGAGTCCGGGACGGTTAAGGATGCGACCTGGTATCGCGTGCTGGTAGGGCCGTTCAGCAACCGTGAACAGCTGACCGTGGCGCAGAAGCAACTGGCGGGTGCAGGGTTTAGCAACCTGTTGTTACAACAACGCCAGAGCCGCTGATTCCGGAAACAGCATCGGGTTAATGTGGGAGCGGGCTTGCTCGCGAATGCGGTAGATCAGTCAATATTTTAGGTGACT
>NZ_JBSVWQ010000254.1:0-7828 GCF_054071215.1 Pseudomonas sp. SDO5522_S412
TCCGTTGGCTGATCCACCGCTTTCGCGAGCAAGCCCGCTCCCACATGGGTTATTCGGCGTTTTCGAAGGCGGGTTATATCGGCAGCAACTTGAACTGCCGGTCCCACAACGGGCTGACATCCAGCCGCTCGTTCAATACCCCGGCATTGAAGAACAGGTCCGCCACTTCCTGCTGCGAAGCGATGGCCTGGTCGTTCACCTCGATCACGCTGTAGGGCTGGCTGCGGTTGTTGTACACGTCGAGGAACACGGCCTTGTCCACACCGAGCAACTTCGCCGATTTTTCAGCCCACGGCTTAGGGTTGTTGTTCATCCATTCCAGCGTGCGCGCCTGGCGCTGCAAGTAATCCTGGATCGCCTGTTTGCGCAGCGGGTCTTCCAGGGCAGCGGGGCGGGCGCCGATCAGGTAGTTGCCGGAGAGGTAGCCGAGGGCGGTTTTCAATACCCGGGCGCCGCTGCGGAATTTCGCCAGCTGGATAAACACCCCATAGATCACCCAGGCGTCCAGCTGGCCACTCTGGAACGCGCTGAAACCGTCCTGTGGCGTGAGTGCCACGGGGGTGATGTCGTTGAAGGTCAGCCCTTGCTCCTTCAAGGCCTTGATCAAGAAGTAGTGCGAGGTGGTGGAGCGCACATAGCCCACACGCTTGCCTTTCAACTGGGCGATGGATTCAATTTTCGACTCCTTGGGAATCAGGATCACCTGGTTATTCACGTCACCTTGCAGCACCGCAATCAGCTTGGGCTCGCGGTGGCTCTGGATCGAGAAGATCGGCGGGATCTCGCTCATGCCACCAATGTCCAGGCTGCCGGAGGCCAGCGCTTCGACGATCAGGTTGCCGCCGGCGAACTCGGCGTAGTCGACTTTATAGGGCGTGTTGGAAGTGCCGGCGTCGTCGGTGAAGTACGAGTCCTGGCCACGGTAGGTGGCGACGGCCAGGGTCAGGTCCGAGAGCTTCGCAGGTGCAGCGAAAGCCCGGGGCACCAGCGAGGCGAGGCCCAGCGCGCCAAGGGCAATCGAACTGGCACCCAGGAAGCCGCGACGATTGAACTGTCCGTGTTTGATCGTGTTCGTCATGGTCGTGCCCTGGTCAGATGGCGATCTGCGTTGGTTGAGTTTCGAACGGGGTGCTGTAGCGGTTCGCCGGCACGTCCAGGCCAAGGTTTTCCCGCAGGGTGGCGCCGCTGTATTCGCTGCGCAACAGCCCGCGTTGTTGCAGCACCGGCACTACCAGCTCGGTGAAGTACTGCAAGCCGTCCGGCAGCAGTGAATTGATGATGAAGCCGTCGGCCGCGCCGGCTTCGAACCAGGTCTGGATCGCGTCGGCGACCTGCTCCGGGGTACCGACAAAATCGCGCTTGGGCCGGGAGAACCGCAGGGCCACTTCCCGCAGGGTCAGGCGTTCATCGCGGGCCAGTTGCTTGATGCGGTCGGAGCCGCCTTTCTGGCTGTTGGAGCCCAGGTCGCCGAGTTCCGGGAAGGGTTCGTCCAGCGGGTACTTGCTGAAATCGTGGTCGTTGAACGGGCGGCCCAGGGCGACGATTGCGTCCTCGACGGTCACCAGCTCCACAGCTTGCTGATAGCGGCTTTCCACCTCGGCTTCGTCGCGGCCAACAATCGGCCGGATGCCCGGCAGGATCGACAACTGACCAGCATCACGGCCAAAACTGCGGGCGCGTTTCTTCAAGTCCTGGGCGTAGGCTTTGGCTTCGTCGAAGGTCTCGGCATGGACAAAAATCGCGTCGCTGTTTTCGGCGGCAAAATTGCGCCCGTCCTCGGAAGTGCCCGCCTGGAAAATCACCGGCTGGCCCTGGCGCGAGCGGGCGATATTCAGCGGGCCCTTGACCGAGAAAAACTCGCCTTTGTGTTCCAGTGCATGCAGCTTGCCAGGGGTGAAAAATTCGCCGCTTTGCTTGTTGTAGGCGAAGGCATCGTCTTCCCAGGAATCCCACAGGCCCTTGACCACATTTACGTGCTCCCTGGCGATGCGGTAGCGCACGGCGTGGGGCGGGTGCTCGGCCTTGCCGAAGTTGTCGGCGGTGCCGCTGAGCCACGAAGTCACCACGTTCCAGCCGGCGCGGCCGCCGCTGATGTGGTCCAGGGAGGCGAACTGGCGCGCCACCTGGAACGGTTCGGTGTAGCTCACGGTGACGGTCGCCACCAGGCCGATGTTCGAGGTCAGGGCCGCCAGGGCCGAAAGAATGGTCAGCGGCTCAAAACGGTTGAGGTAGTGCGGGCTGGATTTTTCATGGATATGCAGGCTGTCGGCGATGAACACGAAGTCGAACTTCGCGCCTTCGGCCAGTTGCGTCTGATGCTTGTAGAACCCGAAGTTGACGCTGGCATTGGGCTGCGCCTGCGGGTGGCGCCATTCGCCCCAGCCGTGACCGACGCCGTGCACCATGGCACCGAGTTTCAGTTGGCGTTTGCTCATGTTCTCTCTCCTTTTAGCGGGAAGCCTGGGTAAGCGGGGCACGTTTGGCGTTGAAGCTTTTGTCGAAGCCTTGGGAGACGTCGATGTGTTTGGTCAGCAGGCCTTCGTCCTGATAGATGTCGGCGGTGGTTTGCAGGCCGCTGATCACCGAGTCGTCAATCGCCACCGGTTGCATATGGGTGGCGTTGGCCACGGCTACGTGCACCTCCAGCGGCAAGCCGGTGATTTTGGCCATGGCGGCGGCGAACGCCTGCGGGTGATCGTTGCTCCAGCGGTAGGCGCGGTCGACCCGGGCCACGAAGTCGTCCAGCTGCACGCGCTTGTCGGCAATCGCCTTGCTGGTGGCGGCGAGGTACAGGTGATTGCTCAGCAGGTTGTTGCCGCTGGCAAGGACTCTTGCCTGGCTCTGGCTGGTGACCACGGTGGTGTAGGGGTCCCAGGTCGACCAGGCATCGGCGGTGCCGTTATCCAGCACCAGCCGTGACTCGCTGGGCAGCAGGAAGATGAACTGCACGTCGTGGGTGGAAAGGCCGGCGCTGCGCAGCGCCTTGATCGCCAGGAAGTGCCCGATGGAGCCGCGGGTGGTGACGATGCGCTTGCCCTTGAGGTCGGCAAGATCGTGGATCGGAGAATCTTTCGGAACAATCAGCGCGGTGGTGTTGCGGCCTTCGGCGTGGATGATGCTCACCACCTTCAGCGGTGCTCCGGCACCGAGGGCGAACACGTAGGGCGCGTCCCCCAGCGCGCCGATGTCCACGGCCCCGGCGTTGAGGGCTTCGCCCAGCGGTGCGGCGGCGGGGAACTCGGACCACTGGATTTCGTAGGGCACATCCCGGGTTTCGCCGGCGACTTCCAGCAGCGCCTTGATGGTGGATTTCTGGTTGGCCACTCGCAGGGGCTGCAGGTCGGCGGCCTGGCAAGTCGCACCCAGGGTGAGGGCGGCCAGTAAAAGGGCAAGGGTAAAGCGCATCAGGCGGGCTCCAGGCTAGGTCTTGCGTTCAGTCGCCTCCGCCTGGAGAAGGGGTCGGCTGGTAGTGGGAAGAGGAGCGAGCGGACTCGCTCCTGGGGGTGTTCAGATCACATAAAACCCGTGGGTGCCGTCGCGGGCCAGCTGGTCCACCAGGCCGAACTCCCAGTCGAGGTAGGCCTGCATGGCTTCCTTCGGATTGTCGGTGCCTTCGTACGGGCGGCGGTAGCGGTCGATGCGCGGTGAAGCGAGGCGGGTCTCGCCTTCCTCCAGCGGCAGTTGCGCGGCGATCCAGCTGGCAGTGCCGTCCCGCAGCAGGAACACGGGCTTGCCGGTCAGCGCTTCGACTTGCGCCACCGCGAGGCGCGCCAGCTGGCTGCTGCCACAGGTCAACACGTAGCGTTCGGCAGCAGGCACCTTGCGCAAGGCTTCGGGCAACTGCCCGCGCAACGCCCACCAGGCACCGGGAATGTGGCGCTTGACGTAGTTGGCGCTGGCGGTGAAATCCAGTACCGCGGTGTCGCCATGAGCCTGCCATTCGGCGAGGGTGTGCGGGCTGATGAGTTCGGCCTGTTGCGGCGCCGGGACGGGGGCAACCCAGGCCCCCGGTTCGCTGAAGTGCGCAGGTTGCAGGTCATCCAGCACATGCACTTCCCAACCCAGTTGTGCGAGCCAGGACGCAGACATATTGGCCCGCACGCCGTCGTCATCCACCAGTACCAGCCGGGCGCCGCGTACGCTGGCGACGTGATCGGTTTCCTGCACCAGTTGGCCGCCCGGCGTGGAGCGCGAGCCGGGCAGGTGGCCGGCTTCGAATTCTTCCGGGGTGCGTACGTCGAACAGGTAAGTGGTGCGCGCCGATTCCTGCTGCCAGCGTTGCAGGTCGGCGAGGGTGGCGCGGCCTACGCGGGCCTTGTCGGCGACTTGGCGGGCGTCCCTGGCGGCGATCTGGCGGTGTTCTTCCGAGGTCGGCGCGAAGCGTCGAGCCTGGCCGTGTTGCAGCTTCTGCCCGGCCAGGGTCCAGCCGATGGTGCCGTTGCGCAGGGCAGACACCGGGTTGGCGATGCCGGCATTGATCAGCGACTGGGTGCCGATGATGCTGCGGGTACGCCCGGCGCAGTTGACGATAATGCGCGTGGCCGGGTCCGGTGCCAGCTCACGGGCGCGCAGCACCAGTTCGGCGCCGGGCACGCTGATGCCGGTGGGAATGCTCATGGTCTGGTATTCATCGAAGCGGCGGGCGTCGAGCACCACCACGTCGGCGTTGCTGTCGAGCAACGCCTGCACTTCTTCAGCCGCCAGCGACGGTGTGTGGCGCTGGCTTTCCACCAGCTCGCCAAAGGATTTGCTTGGCACGTTGACGTCGATAAACAGCTCGCCACCGGCGCTGCGCCAACCGTCCAGGCCGCCTTCCAGCAGGCTGACCTCGGTATAGCCGAGCGCCTGCAAGCGCTGGGCGGCGATCTGTGCCAGGCCTTCACCGTTGTCGTACACCGTCACCTGGGTATCCCGGCGTGGGATGCGTGAATACACTTCCAGTTCCAGTTTCGACAGCGGGATATTCGCGGCGAACAGCGGGTGGGATTCGGCGAAAGGCGCTTCCTCGCGCACATCCACAAGGGCGACTTCTTCACGGTCCAGCAGGGCCTGGCGAATCTGGGCGAAGCTGCGGTTCGATACAGTCATGGGGCAGGGCTCTCTTTGGACAGGGCGTCTTTGGACAAATCCCAGATGTTCGGGAGAAAAGCGTTGGAATAACCGGAGATAAACAGTTTCTCGCTGCCGTCCGGCTGGTACACGGCGCGGCGCACCGCACCGATGTTGGCGCCATACACATGAATGCTGATGGACACCTGGTCACGGAAGGCATTGCTGACTTGATGGATGTCACCGATCTTCGGCGACACGGCTTCCACCTGGCCGGGCTCCAGCTGGATGCGCTTGCCGTCGGCGACCAGTGCGCCCTCGGCGTTACGCTCAAAGCCCTGGGAATACTCGGAACCGCGCAGCATGCCGATCAGCCCCCACACGCGATGGTCATGGATCGGCGTGGTCTGCCCCGGCCCCCACACAAAGCTGACGATGCTGAAGCGCTGGCGCGAATCGGCGTGCAGCAGGAATTGCTGATAACGCTCGGGGTCGGGTTGGGCAAACTCGTCCGGCAGCCAGTCATCGTGGCTGACCAGTTGCGCCAGCAGCTTGCCGCCGCGGTGCAGCAGGTCGCCTTCGCGAGGGTTGCCGTCGATCAATTCCGCCAGGGCGCCAATGAATGCTCTGAGTCTCTCCGGGTGTCGGGCCTGGGTCATGACAATTCCATCGTGGGTGGTTCGTGGTGATGGGTTTATCTAAGCATAATGTTTATAGTTAATATGCTATTTTTTAATGATTAGGTTATAGCGGAAAGTAATTTAGAACCGGTTTGAATAGCGTTAGACGTTATCGATCCGGGGGTTGGGCTATCCAGCCACCGTTTATGGAACTATGCTTTTCACACATCTTAATGACTGTTCTCTATGTGCGGCCCAAATGAAAATTGACGATATCGATGCCTTTGTCGAAGTGATTCGTTGCCAGTCCATCAGCCATGCCGCCGAGTCGCTGCAACTGACCCAGCCGGCCATTACCCGTCGCGTGCAGAACTTCGAGCAGGCGCTGGGGGTGGAGTTGTTCGACCGCAACACCAAGCCGCTCAAGCCTACTTTGATCGGTACGCGGGTGTATGAACAGTGCCGTTCGATCCTTCGGGAAATGGACGCCCTGCGTGAACTGGTGGCCACCGACGCGCCGCCCACCGGCCTGCTGCGCCTGGGGGTGCCGCAGACCATTGGCGACGTGGTGTTGCTGGACGCCCTCAAGCACCTGCGCAGTGAATTCCCCGAGCTGCGGGCCCAGGTGGCTACCGGCTGGGGCAGCCAACTGGTGGGCAAGATCGAGCGCGGCGAGCTGGACGCGGCGGCGGCGCTGTTTCCGGCGGGCAAGATCTTCCCGGACAACATCGTCGGCGAGTCCATCGGCAAGATGGAACTGGTGGTGGTGTGTGCCAAGGCCCAACTGCCGAAGAAGCCCTGCAAGCTGGCGGACGTGTACCAGAATGGCTGGATCCTGAACCCGGATGGCTGCGGTTTCCGTGCCGGGTTGCAACGCACCCTGTCGGACCAGGGCCTGGCGTTGCGGGTCAACCTGGAGACCTTCGGCACCGAGCTGCAACTGGGCCTGGTGGCTGACGGCCTGGGCCTCGGCCTGGTGCCACGCCCGCTGCTGGAGCGCAGTGCCCATCGCGATCAACTGGCGGCCATGCCACTGAAGGATTTCAAGCCGGTGATGGACCTGTGGCTGATCTACCCGCATTTCCTGGGCAACCTGCAAGGGCCGGTGGACGCGTTTGGCAAGCTGGTGGCGGCGTCGTTGCACAAGGTGCGCAATGCGGCGTGATATGAAAAAAAATAATAATTAGCTTAGATTAAAATGTGCTTTTTATTATTTTTGGTCATCCCCTAGGCTTGCCTGGAAGTCCTTAAGGCCATCCAGGAAGTTTTGCCATGAGCAGCGTCACCTCGATCTCCAGTGTCTCGAACAACGTCCGCCAGCGGGTTACCCCGGAAGAGTGGGAGGTGCGCGTTAAACTTGCGGCGGCCTATCGGCTGGCGGCCTTGTACAAGTGGACCGACCACATCTACACCCACTTCTCCGCCCGGGTGCCGGGGCCTGAGGAGCATTTCCTGATCAATGCCTACGGGCTGTTGTTCGATGAGATCAGCGCTTCGAATCTGGTCAAGGTGGATATCGACGGCACGATTGTCGATGACCCTACGGGCCTGGGGATCAACTATGCGGGCTATGTGATCCACAGCGCGATCCATGCGGCTCGCCACGATTTGCAGGCCGTGCTGCATACGCATACGCGCGACGGTATTGCGGTGTCGGCGCAGAAGGACGGGTTGTTGCCGATCTCCCAGCATTCCATCGGGTTTTCCGGGCGCGTTGCGTACCACGGGTATGAAGGTGTGGCCCTTGACCTGGATGAGCGTGAGCGGTTGGTGGCGGACCTGGGGGACAAGAGTGTGATGATCCTGCGCAACCATGGATTGCTGACGGCGGGGGTGAGTGTGGAGCATGCGTTCCAGCAGCTGCAGGGGCTGGAGCGGGCGTGCAATATCCAGATTGCGGCGCAGGCGGGGGGGAATGCCGAGTTGATCTTTCCGCCGGCGGAGGTGGTGGCCAAGGTGGAGAAGCAGGCAGAAGTGTTCAAGAGCGGGGATGGGCCGGGGGTGGCGCGGCACTGGAATGCGTTGATTCGGCAATTGGAGCGTACGGATACTGATTACAAACTTTGACGTTGTGGGTTTGGTATTTTCGCTTGGTTGTGGGTGTATATCCGTTATTTAGGTAACGGCCACTATTGGTTCCGCTCTTACAGCGGCTCACT
>NZ_JBSVWQ010000255.1:0-7801 GCF_054071215.1 Pseudomonas sp. SDO5522_S412
GCGGTGGTTCAGGCAACAAATTTGTATCTGAGCCACCGCAATCGCAGGCAAGCCAGCTCCTACAGGTCCGGTGTTCAATCGCAGATGTGTGCCCATCAGGAGAAATCCCATGCGTACTTATTTCCACCCCGAACAACTCCTGCACCATCCTCGCAGCTACTACTCCCGTGGCCAGATGCGTACCCCGCAGGAAGTCCCGGAGCGCGCCCGCAATCTGCTGCTGGCCGCGCAAAACCTGGGCTTCGACATCCAGCAACCCCACGACCAGGGCCTTGATCCACTGCTGGCTGTGCACGGTGCGGCCTACCTGGCCTTCCTCCAGGAAGCCCACCAGCGCTGGAAAGAAATCCCCGAAGACTGGGGCGACGAAGTCATGTCCAACATCTTCGTGCGCGAGCCCAACGCCCTGCGCGGCATCCTTGCCCAGGCGGCGCGCTACCTCGCCGACGGCAGTTGCCCGATTGGCGAACTCACCTGGCGCTCGGCCTATTGGTCCGCCCAAAGCGCCGTCGCTGCCGCCCGGGACATCCTCGACGGCGCACCCGCGGCCTACGCGCTATGCCGCCCGCCAGGCCACCACGCGCGTTTTGATGCAGCCGGTGGGTTCTGCTATATCAACAACGCGGCGGTTGCGGCGCAGGCGTTGCGCGCTGGCTTCGAGCGCGTCGCCGTACTCGACACCGACATGCACCATGGGCAAGGCATCCAGGAGATTTTCTACGAGCGTGATGACGTGCTGTACGTGTCGATTCATGGCGACCCGACCAACTTCTATCCGGGGGTTGCAGGCTTTGCGGAAGAGCGCGGCGCTGCTGCGGGTGAAGGCTTCAACCTCAACCTGCCGATGGCGCATGGCGCGAGTGAGGCGGTGTTTTTCCAAAAGCTGGAACTGGCATTGAAGGCAGTGAAGGACTTCTCGGCGGACGTGCTGGTGTTGTCGCTGGGGTTCGATATCTACGAGCTGGATCCGCAAAGCAAAGTGGCGGTGACGCGGGAAGGATTTGCGCGGCTGGGGGAGTGCATTCGTGGATTGGGGTTGCCGTGTGTGATCGTGCAGGAGGGCGGGTATCACCTGGAAACGCTGGACAGTAATGCTCAGGCGTTTTTTGCAAGTGCGCAGGCGTGGTCGATGTAACCCGCTGAATAAAGCGCCCCGGACTGCCTTGGAAATACATTCAAGGCGCGTCCGCCCCGTGGGCCTTTCACGTCGATAATTTATATCTCTTAACTTCTGGTCGACACCCCTAAAGTCCCGCCCCGACTGGCCGAAACTCTGTCATACGATGTCGTATGCCCATAATGAGAACAATCGCCATGTCGCTCCGCAGCCTGTCCATCGCCCGCCGTGCGGGTCTCGGTTTTGCCTTGATTGCCTTGCTCGTGGCGCTGTTGGGGTTCTTTGCGCTCTCGAACATGGCAAGCATCCGCGAAAGCGCCGTGCAGGTTGAAAGTGGCCTGGTGCCGAAAATGCGCCTGGTCTCGGATATCCGCGAAATCATGCTGCGCATCCGCACTATTTCCCTGCGCATGGCCCTTGATCCCAATCCCGCGAGCCTCTCGCAATACCGTAGCCAGATGGACACCCGCAGCCAGGATCTGACGAAGAAACTGGCCGACCTGAATGCGGTGATTGATACCCCCGAGGTACGCAATCTTTATGATCAGTTCCAGGTCTCCCTGCGTCAGTATCAGCAAGGTCTCACTCAGTCATTCATCCTCGCCGACAAGCAGCAGACCGCCGAGCTGAACAAGTTGCTGCTGGTGGACATGAAGACCGTGGTCGACGGTTCCGGCAATCAGCTCAATGCCCTGGCCGACTATTACAACGCCCAGATAAACCTGCAGGGCCAGACGGCCGAGTTGCAGTACAGCCGCTCGCGCACGATGGTCTTCGGCTTCGTGCTGCTGGCCGCGTTGAGCACCGTGGCCCTGGCCTGGTTGCTGACGCGTAGCATTGTCGGCCCGCTCAGCCACGCGGTGCGCGCCGCAGAAAACGTCGCCCAAGGCGACCTGACGCAAACCGTTGAAGTGACCGGCGATGACGAAGTGACGCGCCTGCTGGTGGCGTTGCAGACCATGCAAGGCAGCCTGCGCAGTACCTTGCAGCTGATTCGCCAGTCGGCCGGGCAGATGGCCGCGTCGGCCACCGACCTCAACGGCATCACCGACCAGAGCAGCCGCAGCCTGCAAAAGCAGACCGCTGAAATCGAGCAAGCCGCCACCGCGGTCAACGAGATGACCTCGGCCGCCGATGAGGTGGCACGTAATGCAGTCTCCACTTCCGAATCCACCCGGCTCTCTAATGAAACGGCCCGCGATGGCCAGCAGCGCGTCGGCGAGACGGTCAGCGCGATTCAGGCGTTGAGTACCAACATCGGTGAAACCTCGAGCCTGGTGCAAAACCTCGCCGATCAATCGCGGGACATCGGCAAGGTGCTCGATGTGATTCGCTCCATCGCCGAGCAGACCAACCTGTTGGCCCTGAACGCCGCCATCGAGGCGGCGCGTGCCGGTGAGTCCGGGCGTGGCTTTGCCGTGGTGGCCGACGAAGTGCGTGCGCTGGCCCATCGCACCCAGCAATCGACCCTGGAAATCGACCAGATGGTCACCGCGATGCGCAGTGGCTCCAGCGAGGCACTGACCTCAATGCAATCGAGCACCCAGCGGGCCAGCGAAACCTTGATCCTGGCCGAAGGCGCCGGTGGAGCCTTGAGCCAGATCACCGACTCCATCGACCAGATTCACCAGCGCAACCTGGTCATCGCCAGCGCCGCCGAGGAGCAGGCGCAGGTGGCCAAGGAAGTGGATCGCAACATCGTCAATATTCGTGACCTGTCTGCGCACTCGTCTTCGGGAGCGGGGCAGATCAACGGGTCGAGCCAAGAGCTGGCGCGCTTGGCCGTGTCGCTCAATGAGGCGGTGGCGCGGTTTCAGCTGTAACCGGGTCTAGTCGTGCCACGGATGGCACCAGCTCCAGGATCCGGTCACGACCCCCTTCGGCCACCAGGTACGTTCCCTTCGTCGTACGCACAATCGACTGTGGCGCCTTCAGGAAAGACAGGATCGTCTGCTGGCGCCCGTGCTTGTCGATCAGCAACAAACGCGCACGGTGGGTTGAATCCTCGTTGATCCATAACCCGCGTTCATCGCACATCAGGAAGGTGGGTTTGTTCAAATGGCTCAGTACCACCGGGTCGCTACCGTCGATGGTCAGCTCTCGCACCACGCCCTTCTTCTTTTCTGTGTAGAGCATGCGCCCATCCGTGCAGCGAACAATCGACTCGCCTTCGCTGAGTTGGTCACGCACGACGCTCAAGGTCCTGTCGCTCCAGTGATAGCGCAGAATCCGCGCCCCGACCTTGCGGTCTTCGATGGCATACAGGTACTCGCCGTCGTCCCACAGCCCTTGCACGCTGTCTCCCCTGAACAGCTCAGTGACGACGCCGTCCTTGAGGAAACTGACCGGCGCGCCATCCACTTCCTGGCTGAACACCCAGCCGCCCTGAGTGGCGACCATGCCATCGGGCTTGGAGAGATTTCCTACCACCAGTTCGCGTTTTCCGTCGGGCAATATGCGCACGATACTACCAAGCCCATCGCTCAATTCCTGGCTCACCATCAGCGAGCCGTCGGGCATCGGCATCAGTGATGCGGCCTTTGCTACGTCTCGGTGGACGACATGAACACTCCAGTCTTCGGCTGCACTGACCGGGTAGAAGCTTTGCCAGGCGAAGAAGCCCAAAGCTGCAAGGCAGAGCAAACCCAGGAGCCACAACCCCGCTCGAATCGCTCGATAGAGAGGCGCAGGGCTGGAAGTCCTTTTTATTGTTTCATCCATTGATTGCGTTACCAGTCTGTATTCGTGAGTGGAAAAGATTGCCGCTGCGGTTGATTGTCGTCGTCATCCTGCAAGAGGCTCTAAGTAGGAATTTTCCCGCATAAAGAATTTCCTTTATACCCATGCATGAGTGGTGCGAGAAACATAAAGGGACCGCAGGCATACAGCGGGGATTTGGCAGGAGGCGAGTTGCACATAGGCAATTTCAGTGGGAGTGGAACTACAGCCCATACAGTCATTCCGCACCATTCACGTTTGGTAGGTTGTGGTCGGGTGTTGGTGTGAGCATCTTTATCATCGGGAAGGGCTAGATGGATCCCTACGCATCCAGTAAGACAAATCAGCAGTGTTGTGCTGACAACTATTTTTCCCATGTTAGACCTGTGAGGTGGTACCTAAGAGCTGTCAGTATTGACGCTTTTCAGAAGTCTCGTTTCCAACCCACGCAAATTCCCTGCTGATATGTATGACCGCATATTTTCCGTAGGGTTATTGGCTAATCCCGAGTCTGTGGCCCGCGCCAATAGCATCCCGCCAGCCTCCATACGATAATGCCAGCCAAATCTGCTCAACCAATGGCTGCCCCCGTGATCATCAACTTCGACCTCAACGACCTCCAGGCCTTCCGCGCCGTCGTAGACAAGGGCAGTTTCCGTGCGGCGGCCGAAGCCATCCGTATCTCCCAGCCGGCCCTCAGCCGGCGTATCGAGAAGCTCGAATCCGCCCTCGACGTCAAACTCTTCGAACGCACCACGCGCCGGGTCAGCCTGACCATGGTCGGCCGCGCGTTCCTGCCGCAAGTCGAGCGCATGCTCGATGACCTGGACATCGCCCTGATGGGCATCAGCAACGTCGCCTCGACCCGCATGGGCAATGTCACCATCGCCTGTGTGCCGTCCACCGCGTACTACTTCATGCCCCACGTGATCTCCGAATTCCACAAGCTCTATCCGAAGATTCGCCTGCGGGTCCTGGACGCGAGTGCGGGCGAGGTGTGTGCGGCAGTGGAAAGTGGCGAGGCGGATTTCGGCGTGAGTTTCAGCGGCAGCCTGGCAGACGGGGTGGAGTTCGAGCTGTTGTTGCAGGAGCGTTATGTACTGGCCTGTCGCCGGGAGCACCCGCTGGCGGACCGCGCCAGTGTGACGTGGGCCGAGGCGTACGAGTACGACTACATCACCGTGGACAAGACCTCAGGCAACCGCTTCCTGCTGGACCAGGCCCTGCGCGGCGTGCGGGTGAAGAAACCAAGCATCTGCGAAACCCATCACGTGACGACCATGATCGGGCTGGTGGAGGCGGGGCTTGGGGTGGCGATGGTGCCGTCGATTGCGATGCCGGGCGGCGAACATCCGATTCTGACGAGCGTGCCGTTGGTGGAGCCGGAGGTGGTGCGCAACGTGGGGTTGATCAAGCGCCGCGGGCGTACGTTGACGCCGGCGGCACTGGAACTGGAGCGGTTGACGCGGGAGATGCCGTTCCGGTCAGTGTGAGACCGAATCCAGGCCGGTGGATTGCACCACCGGTTGCGCCTGGGGCGAGGCGAGGAATTGCAGGAGCTTTTTCGCCTGCGCCGGGTGCTGCGCATTTACCGGAATGCCGGCGGCAAAACGGGTGACGGACTGCACGTCTTCAGGGATCTTTCCGACGTAGGTCACGCCTGGAATCGGCAGCAGTTCGGACACCTGTTGCAAGCCCACTTCGTAATCACCCTTGGCCACCTGTGAGGCCACCGGGATGCGTTCGATCATGGTGCCCTTGGACGGCATGCCGAGCTTCTTGAACAGTTCCTTTTCGACGTAGACGCCGCTGGCGCTGTCCGAGTACGCGACGGATTTGGCGTTGGTCAGTACCGTCTTCAGTTCGGCATCGGTGGCAATCGAGGGCTTGGCCGCGCCTTCCTTGACCACCAGGCCGATGCGCGAGTCCGCCAGTTCAACGCGGGACGCCTTGTCGACCTTGCCTTGCTTGATCAGCTCATCCAATGCGTAGCCGACCATGATTACCACGTCGGCGTGTTCGCCACGGGCCAGGCGGTTGGGAATCGCTTCCGGCGCCTTGCCCATCGACGGGCCGAGGATGGTGTCGAGGGTGTCGCCGCTCTGGGTGGCGTATTGCGCACCCAGCACCTTGTAGGCAGCGGTGAAGCCGCCGGAGGTCATGACTTTCAGCTCTTCGGCGTGGGCGACCATCGCCAGGGAACCGATCGCCAGTGCCGCCAGTGTTTTCAGCATGGGGTTCATCAGTGCGGCTCCTCAGGCAACTTGCAGACGGGCGCTGGCGCGGCGATACAGCGCGAACGTCGCGCACAGGGCGCACAGCGCGGCGAACATCAGCCAGTAGGCGGGCGATGCCTTGTCGCCCGTCTCGTGGATAAACCAGGTGGAAATCGCCGGGGTAAAACCGCCGAAGATCGCGGTCGCCAGGCTGTAGGCCAGGGAGAAGCCCGCCACACGCACTTCCACCGGCATGATCTCGGTCAGGGCCGGGATCATGGCACCGTTGTACATGCCGTAGAGGAAGGAGAACCACAGCAGGGTTTCCAGCATGTGCGCGAAGCTTGGCGCATTGACCACGTAGGAAAGTGCCGGGTAAGCGGTCAGCACGGTCAAAGCAGTCATGGCGATCAGCACCGGCTTGCGGCCAAAACGGTCACTGAGGGTGCCGCCGATGGGCAGCCAGATGAAGTTCGACACGGCCACCAGCAAGGTCACCAGCAGGGCGTCGGCGGTGGTCAGGTTGAGTACGGTTTTGCCGAAGGTGGGTGCGTACACGGTGATCAGGTAGAAGGCCGTGGTGGTCATCGCCACCATCATCATGCCGCCGATCACGATGGTCCAGTTCTTCACCAGGGTGGCCAGCACTTCGCGCATGGTCGGGCGATGCTTGCGGTTGGCGAACTCTTCGGTTTCCTGCAGGTTGCGGCGCAGGACGAAGATGAACGGGATGATCACGCAGCCGATGGCGAACGGAATGCGCCAGCCCCAATCGGCAACCACCGCCGGTTCCATCCACTGGTTCAGGCCATAACCCAGGGCGGCCGCGACCACGATGGAGATCTGCTGGCTACCCGATTGCCAGCTGGTATAGAAACCCTTGCGGCCCGGGGTGGCCATTTCGGCCAGGTACACCGACACGCCGCCCAGTTCGGCACCGGCCGAGAAACCTTGCAACAGCCGACCCATCAGCACCAGCAGCGGTGCCCACAAACCAATGGTGTGATAGCCGGGCACCAGCACGATCAGCAGGGTGCCACTGGCCATGATCGCCAGGGTCACGATCAAGCCTTTGCGACGGCCCACATCATCGATGTACGCGCCGAGGATGATAGCCCCCAGCGGACGCATCAAAAAGCCCGCGCCGAACACGGCGAAGGTCATCATTAATGACGCAAATTCATTAGCGGCAGGGAAGAAGGCGGCGGCGATATAGGTGGCATAGAAACCGAACAGAAAGAAGTCGAACTGTTCGAGAAAGTTGCCGGAGGTGACGCGAAAGACCGCGCCTACTTTGGAGCGGGCAGAGTCAGGCCGTGAAGGGTTTTGCATTTTCTTGTGTCTCCAGCGTTCTTTTTAAAGTGCTTGTTTCGCTTAAGACCGCGGATAGTGGCTGACACATTTGGAAATGATAAGTGAGTTGTTTACATGTATTGATGTGTCGTGGTTATCAATTGCCGGATGCACACAAAACCGCTCCCTCATCTATGCTTGCCCAGTGTGTCCAATTCTTACGGATGGGAGGTGGGTATGAGCAACGAACAGAAGCAGCGCGAAGAGTTGGAGCAGGAGCGGGCGAGGAAGCTTCGCGAGGAAGAAAAGCCGCAGACCTGGAAGCATCCGGACGATGGCACCGAGCTGTCGGAGCGCGATCAGGAGCGCCCGCTCAGGCCTTGATGCAGGCATTTCATTGTGGCGAGGGAGCTTGCTGTGGCGAGGGAGCTTGCTCCCGCTGGGCTGCGAAGCGGCC
>NZ_JBSVWQ010000256.1:0-7753 GCF_054071215.1 Pseudomonas sp. SDO5522_S412
TGTGCTGGCTGAACCACCGCATTCGCGAGCAAGCCCGCTCCCACCTTGGATCTGCGGTGTTTTCAATTCCCCGCAAGGTTGTTCTTGATCCAGTCGTACAAGTGATTCCCCTCGCTCGACAACTCGCTGTTGGCCCGCCGGCACAGGTAGTACTGGCGGCCATCATCGACCTGTAGATCAAACAGCTTCACCAACTCCCCATTTGCCACATGCGGCGCAACCAGTGGCGCGCGCAGCAGTGAGCAGCCCAATCCGGTCAGCGTGGCCGTCAGCGCCAACTGACCATCCTCCAGCAGCAAACCATTCAACGCGGTCCCGTGATGCACGTCGGCGGCCTGGAACCATTGGCTCCAGGTGCCGCGCTCTTCGTCGTGCAACAGCGGTAATTCACTCAGCGCCTCAGGTGTGTCGATCGGCCCGTGTTGCTCCAGGAATGCGCGGCTGCAATACGGCGTCACCGCCCCGGAAATCAGCGGCTCGCTGTGGTACCCCGGCCAGTGCCCGGTGCCGAAGCGGATCGATAAATCGGCAGCGTCGCTGGGGTAGCTGCGGTGGTTGGCGTAGGTGACGTTGATGTCCAGCGCCGGATGGTCCTTGAGGAACTGTGCCAGGCGCGGGATGAACAGGTTGATGCCGAACAGCGGGATCAGGCTGATGGTGACCTGGCGTGTGGCGCTTTTTTCCCGCACGTGTTCGGTGGCGCTGCGCAGTACGGCGAAGGCCGAGCGAATTGCGCGGTAGTACTCGCGGCCTTCTTCGGTGAGCACCAGGTTGCGGCCCTGGCGCAAGGTCAGCGCTTGCTGCAGAAAGCTTTCCAGCAGGTGCAGTTGATGGCTGACGGCGGAGGGCGACACGTCCAGCTCGCGGGCAGCGGAATTCACTCCGCCATGGCGGGCAAACGCTTCGAAGGTGCGCACGGCACGCAACGGCGGGTCATTGGCTAACTGTTCTAAATTATTCATGTATTGAATTAAATACTAAGTGAGATGGCAAGTAAAGAGCCATAAATGCCGTATTTATGGCGTTTATAGCGCTTTTTGCGTTTGGCATAACCATATGAATTTCTGATATTTGATAAAAACAGAATAGATGCTTAGTGTGCCGCCCTCGTCAGTAGTGAGGTCGATGGTTTCCATGGATGCGTTTATCCAGCAACTGCTCAATGGTTTGATGACGGGCAGTCTCTACGCGCTAGTGGCCTTGGGTTACACCATGGTCTACGGCATTTTGCGGATCATCAATTTTGCCCACGGCGATGTGTTGATGATTGGCGCTTTGGTGGGCCTCTCGGTGATTCGCCTGTTGCAGGTGACATGGCCGGCGATGCCGCCGGTGCTGGTGCTGCTGGCAGCCACTGTGATTGCCATGGCGTTCTGCGCGGTACTCGCGGTGCTGATTGAACGGGTCGCTTATCGGCGCCTGCGCAATGCGCCGCGCCTGGCGCCATTGATCAGCGGCATCGGGGTGTCGTTGTTGCTGCAAACCGTCGCCATGTTGGTGTGGACGCGTAACCCGCAGATGTTCCCGCAACTGCTGCCGCTGGAACCGATTGAAGTGCTCGCGGGCGCTTCGGCGCATCCGGCGATCACCGACGCTACCGCCCTGACCACCATTGCCGTCGCACTGTCGGTAATGGTCGCGCTGCTGGTGCTGGTGGAACGCACACGCTTTGGTCGGGCCATGCGCGCCGTGGCCGAGAACCCGCAGGTGGCGAGCCTGATGGGCATCAACCCGAATCGCATCATCGTGCTGACCTTTGCCATTGGCGGCGCCCTGGCGGCATTGGCCGGAATCATGATGGCGAGCAACTACGGCAGCGCGCATTTCTACATGGGTTTCCTGCCGGGCATCAAGGCGTTCACCGCGGCCGTATTGGGCGGCATCGGCAACCTCAAGGGCGCGATGCTTGGCGGCCTGCTGCTGGGGTTGATCGAGGCCCTGGGTACCGGCTACCTGGGCGCTGCCACCCAGGGTGTGTTCGGCAGCAATTACCAGGATGTGTTTGCCTTTATCGTGTTGATCGCGGTGCTGGTGTTTCGTCCTTCGGGGCTGTTGGGCGAACGACTGGCGACCCGCGCATGAGTGTCCTGAATACCTCCCGCCAGCGCGCCAGCTTTGGCCTTGTGTTGTTCGCCGTGGCGCTGGTGCTGGCGCCGTGGATTGTCGGGCATGCCGGCGGCAATACCTGGGTGCGCACCCTCGATTTCGCCTTGCTGTACATCATGCTGGCCCTGGGCCTGAACATCGTCGTGGGTTACGCCGGGCTGCTGGACATGGGTTTTATCGCGTTCTACGCAGTGGGCGCGTACCTCGCCGCATTGCTGTCCTCGCCGCATCTGTTGCAGCAATTCCCGGCGCTGATGGCGCTGCTGCCGGCGGGCATGCACACCTCGATCTGGTTGATCCTGCCCTTGGCCGCGTTGCTGGCAGCGGGCTTTGGCGTGTTGTTGGGCGCACCGACCTTGCGCCTGCGCGGCGATTACCTGGCCATCGTGACCCTGGGCTTTGGTGAAATCATCCGCATCCTGCTGCGCAATCTGGATCGCCCGGTGAACATCACCAACGGGCCCAAAGGTATTTCCCAGGTCGACCCGGTCAACCTGCTGGGGATCAACCTCGGGCGCACCCAGGAGCTGTTCGGCCTGCGCCTGCCTTCGGTCTATCTGTACTACTACCTGTTCGCCGCGCTGGTGGTGCTGATCCTGTTTGCCTGCATTCGCCTGGAGCGTTCGCGCATCGGGCGGGCCTGGGTGGCGATTCGTGAAGATGAGGAAGCGGCCCAGGCCATGGGCGTCAACACCCTGCGCTTGAAGCTGTTGGCGTTCGCCATCGGTGCCGGGTTTGGCGGCGTGAGCGGGGCGTTGTTTGCCTCGTTCCAGGGCTTTGTCTCGCCGGAGTCCTTCACTCTCAATGAGTCTATCGCGGTGCTGGCGATGGTGGTGCTCGGCGGCATGGGCCATATCCCCGGGGTGATTCTCGGCTGCGTATTGCTGGCGGCGTTGCCCGAAGCCTTGCGCGCGAGCATGGGCCCGTTGCAGCAGGCGCTGTTTGGCCAGGTGCTGGTGGACCCGGAAATCATTCGTCAGTTGTTCTATGGGCTCGCGCTGATCCTGGCGATGCTCTATCGACCGGCAGGCCTGTGGCCAAAAGGAGTGGCACGATGAATCAGCCGCTGTTGCAGATTGACCAGGTGAACAAGCGCTTCGGCGGCGTGGCGGCGCTCACCGACGTGAGCCTGAGCATCCAGCCTGGGGAGATCTATGGCTTGATCGGCCCCAATGGCGCCGGTAAAACCACCTTCTTCAACGTGATGACCGGCCTGTATACCCCGGATTCCGGGCGCTTCCAGCTCGACGGCGAGGACTACAAGCCGGCCAGCGTGCACCAGGTGACCCAGGCCGGCATCGCCCGGACCTTCCAGAATATCCGCCTGTTCAACACCATGAGCGCGTTGGAAAACGTCATGGTCGGCCGCCATGTGCGCACCCGCAATGGCGTGTGGGCCGCCTTGAGTCGCCATCGTCGAGCCCGGGAAGAAGAAGCGCAAACCCGCGCCCATGCCCATCGCCTGTTGGCGTATGTCGGGCTGGCGGGGTTCGCCAATTACCGCGCCGACAGCCTGTCCTACGGCCACCAACGCCGCCTGGAAATCGCCCGGGCCCTGGCCACTGAACCACGTTTGCTGGCCCTCGACGAGCCGGCCGCCGGGATGAACGCTGCCGAGAAAGTGCAACTGCGCGGCCTGCTGGAAAAGATCCGCGACGACGGCCACACGCTGCTGCTGATCGAGCATGACGTGAAGCTGGTGATGGGGGTGTGCGACCGCATCAGCGTGCTCGATTACGGCCAGGTGATCGCCGTGGGCGCGCCCGCCGAAGTGCGCCGCGACCCGGCCGTGATCCAGGCCTATCTGGGAGCCAGCGCCCATGTCTGAACCTTTATTGAAAGTCGACGGCTTGCAGGTGCGCTACGGCGCCATCGAAGCGGTCAAGTCCCTGGATTTACACATCGGCGAAGGCGAGCGAGTGACCTTGATCGGCGCCAACGGTGCCGGCAAGACCTCCAGCCTCAAGGCCCTGACCGGATTGCTGCCGGCAGCGGCGGGGCAGATTCACTTCGCCGGGCGTTCGATCCTCGGCCAGGCGCCGGACCAATTGCTGCGCCAGGGCATTGCGATGGTACCGGAAGGGCGCGGGATCTTTGCGCGCATGAGCGTCCTGGAAAACCTCCAGGCCGGGGCCTTCCTGCGTCGTGACACCGAGCAGGTGAACCGCGAGATCCGCCAGTTGTTCGAGCACTTCCCGCGTCTGGAGGAGCGCCTGCAGCAGTCCGCCGGCCTGCTCTCCGGTGGCGAGCAACAGATGCTCGCGCTGGCCCGGGCGCTGCTCTCCAAGCCGCGCTTGCTGGTGCTGGACGAGCCGTCCATGGGCCTGGCGCCGATCATGGTGGAGAAGATCTTCCAGGTGATCGACGACGTGTGCCGCCAGGGCATGACCCTGCTGCTGGTAGAGCAGAACGCCCGGCTCGCGCTGCAGGTCACCGACCGTGCCTATGTGATGGACACCGGGCGCATCAACCTCACTGGCCCGTCCCATGAATTGCTCGACCACCCCGAGGTGCGCAGTGCCTACCTCGGTGAATGAATTAACCCTGACGCTACCGGACGCCCGGCGTGTTCCGACCAGCCCGTAAAGAAACAGGAACCACTGATGAAGACTTTCAAGCACACCCTAGTGATCGGCCTGGCCCTGAGCAGCCTGGCGAGTGCCATGGCCCAGGCCGACCAGACCGTATTGATCGGCCTGGCCGGGCCGTTGACCGGCCCGTCGGCGCGGATCGGCAAGGACCTGGAAAACGGCGCGCAACTGGCCATCGACGCGGCCAACGCCAAGCACCCGAAAATCAACGGTGAGGCGGTGACCTTCAAGCTGCTGTCCGAGGACGACCAGTCCGACCCGCGCACCGCCGTCACCGTGGCCCAGCGCCTGGTGGACGAAGGCGTGGTGGGCGTGGTCGGCCACTGGAACACCGGCACCAGCATTCCGGCGGCGCGGGTTTATCACGATGCAGGTATCGCGCAAGTCGCCCCGGTTGCTACCGGGCACGCGTATACCCAGCAGGGCTTCGACACCAGCTTCCGGATCATGGGCCATGACGACGATGGCGGCCAGGTGGCCGGCGACTATGCTTTGAACACCCTCAAGGCCCGGCGCATTGCGGTGATCGACGACCGCACCGCATTCGGCCAGGGCCTGGCGGACCAGTTCGTCAAATCCATCGAGGCCGGTGGCGCCAAGGTGGTGTCTCGTGAATACGTCGACGACAAGACCATCGATTTCAGCGCAGTGCTGACCAATATCCGAAGCCAGAACCCGGACCTGATTTTCTTTGGTGGCGTCGATTCCCAGGCCGCGCCTTTGGCCAGGCGTATCAAGCAACTGGGCATCAAGGCACCTCTGATGGGGGCCGGTGGGTTTGTCAGCCAGACCTTCCTGCAACTGGCGCAGAACGAAGGCGAGGGCGTGATTGCCCTGGAGCCGGGCCTGGCGGTGGCACAGATGCCGGGTGGCAAGGCGTTCGAGCAGGCTTACAAGGATCGCTACAAGGCGCCGATCGAACTGCACGCGCCGTTTGCCTATGACGGTGTCGGGGTGTTGGTGGCGGCGATCGAGAAGGCCGACTCGGTGGACCCGCAAAAGTACCTGCCGGTGCTGCGTGCCATCAGCTATCAGGGCGTGACCGGGACCATTGCGTTTGATACCGAGGGCAATTTGAAGAAGCCGTCGTTCACCGTGTATGAGGTCAAAAGTAATCAGTGGCAGCCAGTCAGTGTGGCGGGCGGCAAGTAACAACCCACCCCTGTAGGAGCGAGCTTGCTCGCGAAAAATGTACAGTCAACGCAGCGATGCGCCTGGAATATCTTCGCGAGCAAGCTCGCTCCTACAGGTTTACGGAGGCACACAATGAGCAAGCTGGAAGGTGAACTGGGCATCCTGGCCCGGCGGCGGATCGAAGCCGAAATCATCAAGCCGATCTACGAGATCCTGGTGCGCGAGCAGGGCAAGGCCTTTGCGGCGGCGGTGATCGGCGAGGCGGTGGGCAATGCAGCGATTCAGGCCGGCAAGCACTTTGCCGAACTGGAAGAGCAGGGCGCCGACCTCAAGAGCTTCGTCGAGTTGCAAGTGCTCTGGGAAAAGGACGATGCGCTGAAGGTCGAGATCATCGCCAGCGACGCCGAGCACTACGACTATGACGTGAAGCGCTGCCGCTATGCCGAGATGTACCACGAGATGGGCCTGGGCGAGATCGGTCACCTGCTGTCCTGCAACCGCGACGAACTGTTTATCGTCGGCTACAACCCGGACATCAAGCTGACCCGCACCCAGACCATCATGGGCGGTGCCCATCACTGTGACTTCCGCTACCGGGCCAAACCCCAGGAGCCGCGTTCATGAACGACTTGGCGCGGGTCAATGGCGAGCGCCTGTGGGGCTCGCTGATGGAAATGGCGCAGATCGGCGGCACCGAAAAGGGCGGGGTCTCGCGCCTGGCCCTCACGGATGAGGACCGCCGTGGTCGCGACCTGTTTGTGCAATGGTGCGAGGCGGCCGGTTGCAGCATTCGGGTGGATGCCATGGGCAATATCTTTGCCCGTCGCGCCGGGCGCCAGGATCACCTGGCCCCGGTGTTGACCGGTTCCCATGGCGATTCCCAGCCGGCGGGCGGCAAGTACGACGGTATCTACGGCGTGCTGGCCGGGCTGGAGGTGGTGCGCACCTTGAATGACCTGGGGATTGAAACCGAGCGGCCAATCGAAGTGGTGAACTGGACCAACGAAGAAGGCTCGCGGTTTGCGCCGGCGATGATTTCCTCGGGGGTGTATGCCGGGGTGTTTGACCTGGAGTACGGCCTGTCCCGGGAAGACAAGGCCGGGATCACCATCGGCCAGGCATTGCAGCAGATTGGCTATGCCGGTGCGCATCCGGTGGGTGGCCAGGCGGTGCATGCGGCGTTTGAGCTGCATATCGAACAGGGGCCAATTCTTGAGGCACAGGGCCTGACCATCGGTGTGGTCACCGGCGCCCAGGGCCAGCGCTGGTATGAAGTGGAACTGAGCGGGCGCAGCGCTCATGCCGGGACGACGCCGATGGATCACCGGCTCGATGCATTGCTCGGATTTGCCCGGGTGGTGGAGGCGGTCAATCAGATTGGCCTGGAGCAGGGCGCCGAAGGGCGGGCGACGGTGGGCATGGCGAACATCTTCCCCAATTCACGCAACGTGGTGCCGGGGCGGGTGTTTTTCAGTGTGGAGTTTCGGCATCCGGATGAAGCGGTGCTGGGGTATCAGGATCGGCAGTTGCAGGCGGCGGTGGCGCGGATCGCCGAGGGGATTGGTTTGCAGCACAGCGTGAAGCAGATTTTCCAGTACGCGCCGATTGCCTTCGACCCTGAGTGTGTGGAGGTGGTGCGGGCTTCGGCGCAAGCGTTGGGGTATAGCCATCGCGACATGATTTCCGGGGCCGGGCATGATGCCTGCTACCTGAACCGGGTGGCGCCGACGGCGATGATTTTTGTGCCGTGTGTGGATGGGTTGAGCCATAACGAGGCGGAGGAGATTCATCCGCAGTGGTCGACGGCGGGGGCGGATGTGTTGTTGCAGGCGGTGTTGGCCAAGGCGCAACGCTAACGGGATCAACGCGGGACAAAATGTGGGAGCGGGCTTGCTCGCGAATGCGGTGGGTCAGTCAATACA
>NZ_JBSVWQ010000257.1:0-7700 GCF_054071215.1 Pseudomonas sp. SDO5522_S412
TTTGCTTACTTTTGCGCTTTTCAAAAGTGAGCCGCTGTAAGAGCGGAACCCATTTAAGCCATCACCCAAATAACGGATATTCACCCCCAAAGCCTACCGCTCAATCGACCGACTCCACCGCGCATTCCACTCGGGCCGTGCCTGGTTCACCTGATCCCAGTCAATCGAAATCGCCGTCTGCAAATAACTGTTCATTGCCTCCACCCGAGCCCGAGTCTTATCCGTGGTCGGCGTCGTAGGATTCGAAGGAATCTGATCCCCCAGTTCCAAAGCCGGCGCCTGAGCCTCTGCGGTCAACAAGAACTGCGCCAGTTTTTGCGCCAACTCCGGCTGGTCATTCCGCGCAATCACACACTCCGCCACGTTCAACACCACCGCGCCTTCTTTCGGCTGCGCATACTCCATCGGCACACCCAACAACTGTTGCGTGGTCACCTGCGTCGGCGTCAGCGGAAAGATCGCCGCCTCATCCGTCTGCACCATCTCGGAAATCTTCGCCGAGCTGGCGATATATTCCAGCACGTTGGGCCCGACGGTTTTCGGCCAGGCCTTGAACCCCGGCTCCACGTTGGTCTCGCTGCCCCCCTGAATCCGGTTGAACATGAGGAACCCGTGCAACCCAAATGTGGACGAGGCCAACGACTGGAACACCACCTTGTCCTTGAAGCGCGGGTCGGCCAGGTCCATCCACGACGTCGGCGGCGCCCAGCCCTTTTCCTTGAACATCTTGGCGTTGTAACCCAACCCGGTCACCCCGAGCGTCACCGCAACCGCTTCTTCCTTGATCTTCGCCTTGGCCGGAATCTGATCCAGGGTCGGGTTGGGCGTGAGCTTCTCGCACAACCCCATGGAAATCGCGCGGTACATGATGCCGTCGTCGAGGAACATCACGTGCATCTGCGGGTTGTCCTTGTTGGCCTGCACCTTGGCCAGGATGTCCGACGAGGTGCCCGGCACGATCACCACCTTGACGTTGTTGGCCTTTTCGAACGCGGGCAGCACCTTGTCGGCGTAGACCCGTTCCATGGTCCCGCCGTTCATGCCCAGGTACAGCGTCGGTGCGGCGTGGGCCGCCGTGCTCAACAGGGCGAGGGACAGGCAAGACAGCGCAGTACGTTTGATCATGTGCATGAATCTTCCTCTCAGGCTTGGAAACGACGGATGGAAAATGCTTCGATGGGCTGCCGGCTGGCCCCCGTGCAGACGATCTCTGCCAGGGCTTCACCGACCGCAGGGCCGAGCTGGAACCCGGCGCCGGCAAAGCCGAAACCGTGGAGCAGGCCGGGTTGGGTGCTGCTGTCGCCGATCACCGGTTCGTGGTCGGGCAGATAACCTTCGGTGCCGCTCCAGGTACGGATCGCCTGGGCACCCTTGAGGAACGGGTACAACTCGCCGGCATTGCGCAGAATCTCCAGCACCGCCGCTTGCCCCGGGCGGGCTTGTTGCGGGCCCAGGGCAAAGCCGCGCCCGCCACCGAGGATGCAATTGCCCCGGGCGACTTGCCGCGCATAAATCCCGCCGCCTTCCACCCCGGTGCTCACGTCCATCACCACCGGCAACGGCTCGGTCACCAGCATCGCCGGGTGCGCCGAGGTCATCGGCACCGGCTCGCCAAAATGCGCGGCCACGGTGCCGGCCCAGGCGCCGGCGCAGTTCAGCAGCCAGGGGGCTTGCAGCTGCAGCCCATTGGCACAGCGCAACTGAAACCGCTGGCCGTCATGTTCAAGATGGGTGACTTCGGTTTGCTCCATCACCCGAGCACCGTGGCGTTGCGCTGCGCGGGCAAAGGCGGGGGAGACCAGGCGCGGATTGGCGTGGCCGTCTTCAGGGCATAACGACGCGCCGACTGCCACATCACCCACCCACGGGAACCGGGCGCGCAGTTGAGCGTGGTCGAGCATTTGCAGGCCCAGGCCAAAGCCGCGTGTAGCGTCGGCGTAAGCCTGCAGAGCCGCCAGATCGTCATGACTGCGGGCCAGTTTCAAATGCCCGGAGCGCACGTATTCGCCGTCAATGCCAATCAGCCCCGGCAAGTCGGACCATAGCTCATGGGCACGTTGCGATAGCGGCAGTTGGTGCAATGGCCGCCCCTGGCGCCGCACGCCGCCATAGTTCACACCACTGGAGTGCGAGCCACAAAAGTCCCGCTCCAGCAGCACCACGCGGCGACCTTTCTGCGCCAGCATCAAAGCCGCCGAGGCCCCGACAATCCCGCCACCCAACACGATCACTTCACTGTCGATCATGGCTGCACCTCCACGCCAAACGGCAAGGGTTTGATCGGTGCCTGGCCACGCAGGCGGCCAACGTTTTCAATCTCGCGGCCACTGCGCTGGGCAACGATTTCCGCCGCCGCCAGCCCGCACATCCGGCCCTGGCAGCGGCCCATGCCAACCCGGCAATGGGCCTTGACCCGGTTCACTTCCCAGTGGCCTTCGTCCACCACCGCGCGTACTTCGCCGACGCTGACTTCTTCACAGCGGCACAGGATCAGTTCGTCCGGAGCTTCAGCGGCCCAGTTTTCCGGGAAGGGGAAGGCGGTTTCCAGGCCGTGGCGAAAGCGCTGGATACCTGCCAGTTGTTGTTCCAGCACGGGCCCGCGACGGTGGTCGATGGCAACACCGCTGTCTTCGAGCAAGGCCAATGCCGCTCGCTCGCCGGCCATTTGCGCCGCATCGGCGCCCATGATTCCTGCACCGTCGCCAGCCAGATACACCCCCGCGACACTGCTACGCCCGGCCGCATCTCGCTGGGGCAACCAGGCGCGGTTCAATGCATTCCAGGCAAATTCACACCCAAGTAAATCCGCCAGTTGGGTCTCGCTGCGCAGGGCATGGGCGAAGGCCACGGCATCACAGGCGATTTCCTGCTGGTCCCAGTGGATGCCCGTCACTCGTTGCTCGCCGTTGATGTGCGACAACGTTGCCCCTTGATGCACCGGGATGCCGTGGGCCGTGAGCCAGGCGCGGTAGTACAAACCCTTGGCCAGGGTCGCCGGCTGGCCGAGCAATGCCGGCAGGGCGCGGCACTGGGCGCTGAACGGCGCACTGTCGAGCACCGCGATCACCTTGGCCCCGGCCTTGGCGTACTGATACGCCACCAGGTACAGCAACGGCCCGCTGCCGCAGAACGCCACGCGCTCACCGATGGCGCAGCCTTGATACTTCAGCGCGATTTGCGCCGCGCCCAGGCTGTACACACCGGGCAGCGTCCAGCCCGGCACGGGCAGGATGCGGTCGGTGGCGCCCGTGGCGACGATGATCTGCGCGTATTCGATGCTTTCGGCGTGGCCGTTGTTGAGCATGTCCAGGCGGCCATTTTCCGCATTCCACACCAGGGTTTCCGGCCGGTAGTCGATCCGGGTGGCCAGCTCATCCATGGTGCGATGCAGCGCTGTCGCCTTGCCCGCTTCAAACCCATACAGCTGCTTGGCCGAGCGCTGGAAGTTCGCCGGCTGGCGCCGATAGATCTGGCCGCCACCGCGCAGGCTCTCGTCCACCAACACCGGGGTTACGCCATGGTCCAGCAAGGTCCGGGCTGCGGTAATGCCCGCCGGGCCTGCGCCCACTATCACCACGCTCTTCATGCCTGGCGCCCCGGATCACGGCGAATCGCCTGGCCGTCTTCCAGCAAGGTCGAACAGGCGCGCACTCGCCGACCATCCTCCAGCCGTACCCAGCAATCCTGGCAAGCTCCCATCAGGCAGAAACCGGCGCGGCGTTCGGCGCTGAAATCACTGCCCCGCAGGTGCTCGGCGCAGGTCAGTACGGCAGTCAGCAAGGTGTCCCCGAGCAGGCCCGTGGCAGGCTGCCCATCGAGGGTGAACGCCAGGCTGGGCCGCTCGGTTTCCGCCAGTCGTTTGAACAGTGCCATCAATGTTTCCCTACCAACACGCGATCCAGGCCGTAGACCCGGTCCAGCAGAATCATGGCCGCCGCCGTCAACCCGATCACCAGCGCCGACACGGCCGCCATCATCGGGTCGATGGATTCGGTGGCGTACACGTACATGCGCACCGGCAAGGTCTGGGTGGCCGGCGAGCTGACAAAGATCGACAGGGTCACTTCATCGAAACTGTTGATGAACGCCAGCAACCAGCCGCCGGCCACGCCGGGCAGAATCATCGGCAAGGTGATCTGGCGAAACAGGGTGAAGCGGCTGGCGCCGAGGGATTCGGCAGCCTGCTCGGCGCTGCGGTCAATGCCGATGGCGGCCGCCAATACCAGGCGCAATACGTAAGGCGTGATGATCACCACGTGGGCCAGCATCAACCAGGTGAAGCTGCCGTTGACGCCCATCATTGCGAACAGCCGCAGCATCGCCACCCCCAGCACCAGGTGCGGGATGATGATCGGCGAGAGGAACAGCGCACTGAAGAAGTTACGGCCGGGGAACTGGTAGCGACTGATTGCCAGCGCCGCCGGTACCGCGATCAACGTCGCCAGGGTGGCGGCAACGAACGCCAGGACCAGGCTGTTGTAGAACGCCTGGATAAAGTCCGCGCGCTCGAACACCGCATGAAACCAGCGCAGGGAGAAGCCCGAAGTGGGCAGGCTCAAGGTGTTTTCCGGGGTGAAGGCCACCAGGCACACCACCACCAGCGGCGCCATCATGAACAGCACCACCAGGCCGTGAAAGCCCAGGGCCAAAGGACCGTTTCTGGACATCGTCTTATACTCCCAGGGACTTTTTGTAGCGGCCTTCGACCATGCGGTTCCAGCTCAGCATGATCAGCAAGTTGACCAACAGCAACACCACCGCGATGGTCGCGCCCATGGGCCAGTTGAGTTCCGAGAGGTATTGGTCGTAGACCACCGTGGCGACCATCTTCAGGCGGCGTCCGCCCAGCAGGCCGGGGATCGCGAAGGAGCTGGCAGCCAGGCCGAACACGATCAGGGTGCCGGACAGCACGCCGGGCATCACCTGCGGCAACACGATCTTGCGCATCACCGTGGCCTGGCTGGCACCCAGGGACAGCGCCGCCTGTTCCGCCGACGGGTCGAGCTTCTGCAGGGAGGTCCACACCGGGATGATCATGAACGGCAGCATCACGTGCACCAGTGCGATGATCACGGCGAACGAGGTGTACAGCAGCTTCACCGGCTTGCCGCCCAGGGCCTGGATCACCTGGTTCACCAGGCCATCGGCACCCAGCAGCAGGCTCCAGCCGAAGGCCCGCACCACCACCGAAATCAGCAGCGGGGTGAGGATCAGGATCAGGAAGATCGAGCGCCATGGCGTGCCCATGCGGCTGAGGATGTAGGCCTCGGGCACGCCGATCACCACGCAGAGCAAGGTCACCAGGGCACTGATCCAGAAGGTGCGCCAGAAGATCTCGTAGAAGTACGAATCGCTGAACAGCGACAGGTAGTGGGCGAAGGTCCACTCATCGGCCTTCACCCCTACCTGATAGTCGAACACGTTGAACGACAGCACCAGTGTCAGGCCCAGGGGCAGGATCAGCAGCCCGAAAAACAACACCAGCGCCGGCAACGACAACAGGTAGCCACGGCTCATGCGCGCACCTCATCCGCGGCCAGCACCCGCAACAGGTTCGACTCCCAGTCCAGGCCCACTGCAGCGCCGCAAGCCAATGGCGCGCTGCCGTCATTGCGGCGGACCACGGTCAGCTCGCCGATCTGGGTCTTGATGCGGTACAGCCATTGGCTGCCGAAGAAGTAGCTGTCGAGGATCCTGCCTTGCAGCCGGCCGTTGCCGGCCGCCACCAGGTCGATCTTTTCCGGGCGCAGGCTCAGGGTCAGTTCGCCGTTGCCCGGCTCGAAGCGCACTTGCGGCGCGCCGAGTTGATCGAAGTCGCCCGCCAGCAGGTTGGCCTTGCCGACAAAATCCGAGATAAAGCGTGTGCGCGGGTGTTCATAGAGTTTGTACGGCGCGTCGATCTGCGTCACGCGCCCGGCCTGCATCACTACTACCCGGTCGCTGATGGACAGCGCCTCGGCCTGGTCGTGGGTGACCATCAGGGTGGTGATCCCGACTTCACACTGGATGCGACGGATCTCGAACTGCATCTCTTCGCGCAGGTTGGCGTCGAGGTTGGAGAGGGGCTCGTCCAGCAGCAACACCGGCGGCTCGATCACCAGGGCGCGGGCCAGGGCCACGCGCTGGCGCTGGCCGCCGGACAGTTCCCGCGGGTAGCGCTCGGCGTGTGGCGCCAGGCGCACCAGTTCCAGCACAGTCTTGACTCTGCTTGCGATCTCAGTGGCAGGCACCTTGCGCATCTTCAGGCCGAAGGCGACGTTGTCGCGCACGCTCATGTGGGGGAACAGCGCATAGCTCTGGAACACCACGCCGAGGCCGCGGCTGGCGGGTTTGGCATGGGTGATGTCGCGACCGTCGAGGACGATCTGGCCACCGGTGACGTCGACGAAGCCGGCGATCATTTGCAAGGTGGTGGTCTTGCCGCAGCCCGAGGGGCCAAGCAGGGACACGAATTCGCCTTTTTCCACCGCAAGATCAGTGGCGACCACCGCGTCGACGGCGCCGTAGCGTTTGCTCAAGGCGTTGAGTTGGAGAAAAGCCATGTCTGCGTTCCACCTTTTTGAGTCGCGTCGAAACGCGCTTTTTTGTTTTGGGCAGATGCGAAAAGGGTGTTGCGGGTGCGTTGGCGCTCGATCTTGAGTCGGCTGCCGTTAGTTGTTCATTTCGCCCCTGTGGACGCAGATTAGGGCGAAAGACTAGGATGGCGGAAGATAGAATTTCACTGGATAGAGTACTTTTTTCAGTTTCATTCACTGACCAGAATTTAGTGTGAGATATCGGCTTATGGATTCCACTGAGCGGAATGAAAGTGTCAAGGAAGTCGGCGCCGGTGGCGTCTCCCGGTTGTTTGCATTACTGCGCATCCTCGGCGCGGCGCCGGACGGTGGTGAACGGGTGACGCAACTGGCGCAGCAGGTGGGGCTGTCGCAACCCACCACCCACCGATTGCTGCGCAGCCTGATGGACGAGGGCATGGTGGAGCAGGATGCGCGCAGCAAGCGCTATCGGCTGAGCCTGGAGTTCTTTGCCCTGGCGGCGAATGCGGGCAACACCGGCAACCTGCGGGACCTGGTGCGGCCGAGCATGTTGCGCCTCAGTGCGTCGTTGGGGGATTCATTGTTCCTGCTGGCGCGCAGCGGGTTTGATGCGATCTGCCTGGACCGCAGTGAGGGGCCGTATCCGATCCGTACCTTTACCGGTGATATCGGCGGCCGCGTTGCGCTGGGCGTGGGGCAGGGCAGCCTGGCGATTTTGGCGTTTTTGCCGGAGGAAGAGCGCGAGACGGTGATCCGCTACAACTTGCCGCGGCTCAAGGATTTTCACCTGTACGACGAGGTGTTTTTGCGTTCGGAGGTGGAGAGTGTGCGGCGGTTGGGGTATGCGGCGCGCAATACCGGGGTGCTGGAAGGCATGGCCGGGTTGGCGGTGCCGATCCTGGATCGCAATGGGCATGCGGTGGCGGCGTTGAGTGTGGCGACTATCAGCGACCGGCTGGGGCCGGGGCGGTTGCCGACGGTGGTGGAGTTGTTGAAGCGCGAGGCGGCGGCGATCGGGCCGAGGATCAATCCGTTTGACCCGACGTTGCGCCGGCCTTCGCAGATCTTCGGTGGGTAGGTAATACCAGTAACGACACAGATCAAATGTGGGAGCGGGCTTGCTCGCGAATGCGGTGTATCAGTAAAAAATTTGGTGACTGACAC
>NZ_JBSVWQ010000258.1:0-7660 GCF_054071215.1 Pseudomonas sp. SDO5522_S412
GACATATCCAGCGCCTGACACACCGCCTTCGCGAGCAAGCCCGCTCCCACATTTTATCGGTGGTGGCCTCAGGCATCCTGCAGGATCAGATCCGCGCCCTTCTCCGCCACCATCAACACCGCCGCATGGGTATTGCCCGAGGTCACGTTGGGGAAAATCGACGCATCGACAATCCGCAGCCCTTGCATCCCGTGCACCTTCAGGCGCTTGTCCACCACCGACACCAGCGGGTCCGAGCCCATGGCGCAAGAGCCACACAGGTGATAGATCGAGCCACTGTTCTCGCGGAAGTACTGCAGCATCTGCTCATCGGTTTGCACCGCCGGCCCCGGCAATACCTCGGCCACCGTCACGCCCTTGAGCGCCGGCGCCTGCATGATCTTGCGCATCAGCCGGCTGCCCTGGATCACCTCGTCGATGTCCTTCCGGGTACTCAGGTAGTTGGGGTCGATCAAGGCCGCGTCCCGTGGGTTTTTCGAGGCGATGCGGATCGTCCCGCGGCTGGTAGGCCGGCACGGGTTGAAGCACAGCAGGAAGCCTGAATACGGCTCGGGCTTGAGGCTGGCCTTGTTGTTTTTCGGGATCTGGTACGACAGCGGGTTGAAGTACAGCTGCAGATTGGGGTGCGCCTGCCCTTCGTTGCCGCGAAAGAACCCGCCGGCCTGGTTGACGCTCATGGCCAGCGCGCCCTTGCGGGTCAGCAGGTATTTGAGGCCGAGTTTGAACTGGCCAAACAGCGAACTGAGCTGGTCGTTCAGGGTCGGGATATTGGCCTTGTAGTAATAACTGGCGCAGAGGTGGTCCTGCAGGTTCTGCCCCACTGCAGGCAGGTCCTTGACCAGCGGGATGTTGTGTTCGGCGAGCAATTGCTTGTCCGCCACACCCGACAGTTGCAGGATCTTCGGCGTATCCACCGCCCCGGCGCACAGGATCACCTCCTTGCGCGCGGTAAAGGTGCGAACCACGCCGTGCTGGGTCACGCTGATGCCGGTGGCGCGCTGCTGATCGTCGAACAGCACGCGGTCTACCAGCGCATGCAACTCCACGGTCAGGTTCGGCCTACCCAACGCCGGGTGCAGGTGCGCAAAGCTGCTGGAGCAGCGCTCACCGTTGCGGGTGTTGACGTCGTAGAGGCCCGCACCTTCGAAGTTCGGCCCGTTGAAGTCATCGCTCAGGCCATAGCCCAATTGCTCGCAGCCCTTGAGAAATACATCGCAGATGGCATGGGTCTGGCCCTTCATCGGGGTGATGCTGATGGGGCCGCTGCTGCCGTGGTATTCGGTGTCGCCCAGGGGGTGATTTTCCAGCTTGCGGAAGTACGGCAGCACGTCCTTGAAGCCCCAGCCGTCGTTGCCATTGGCCGCCCAGTCATCGAAATCATGGGCCTGGCCGCGCACGTAGATCATGGCGTTGATCGAGCCGGAACCGCCCTGCACCTTGCCCCGCGGGGCATAGATGGCACGGTCGGCCAGCTGTTTTTGCGGCTGGCTGTAGTACATCCAGTTGAAGGTCGGGTTGTAGTACATCTTGGCGAAACCGACCGGGATCTTGAACCACCAGGAGCTGTCCTTGCCGCCGGCTTCCAGCAGCAATACCGAATGCTCGCCCGAGGCGGAGAGTCGGTTGGCCAGGACGCAACCTGCGGCGCCGGCGCCGGCGATGATGTAGTCGTATGTCATTCACGGTTACCGCATAAGTCGTTTTTTTTAGCCCTTGGCGGGCGAAGTGTCTTTCACGTCAGCAGGCGTGGGCGCCATTTGCAGGTGCAGCCGCTCGCCGGTGTACGGCGTGTGCTTGCGCACCACGTCCATGTTCAGCTCCACCCCAAGTCCCGGCTCGGTGGACGGGATGATGTAGCCGTCCTCCCATTGCAGCGGCTTGGTCAGCACTTCGGCATGGAAACCGCCCCAGGTCATGATGCTTTCCTGGATCAGGAAGTTCGGCGTGCACGTGGCTAACTGGAAACTCGCCGCTGCGCCGATCGGTCCGTTGTACAGGTGCGGGGCGATCTGCGCGTAGTAGGCCTCGGCCATGCTCGCGATTTTCTTGGCTTCCAGCAGGCCGCCGCAGCGGGCCACGTTCATTTGCAGGATCGATGCACCACCGGCCTGCAAGAGCTTGAAGAACTCGTACTTGGTGGTCAGGCGCTCGCCGGTGGCGATGGGAATGCTGGTCTTCGCCGCGACCTGGGCCATGGCCTCTTCCTGGCCTGGTGGCACCGGTTCTTCGAACCACAGCGGGTCGTATTTCTCCAGGCGCTTGGCCAGGCGAATCGCCGACGACGGCACCATCTGCCCGTGGGTGCCGAACAGCAGGTCGCACTTGTCGCCCACCGCCTCGCGAATCTTGCGGCAGAAGGTTTCGCAGCGTTCCAGCACTTCCAGGGAGATCTGGTGGCCGGAGTACGCGGTGTACGGGCCTGCCGGGTCGAACTTCACGGCGGTGAAGCCCTTGTTCATGTTCTCGATCGCGCATTCGGCGGCCAGGTCCGGGTCGTCGTAGTCGTACTCGCCCTTGCTGTTGACCGGGTACAGGTAGGTGTAGGAACGCAGGCGTTCGTTGACCTTGCCCCCCAGCAACTCATAGACCGGTTTGTTGGCGGCCTTGCCGATGATGTCCCAGCAGGCCATTTCCAAGCCGCTGACCACCCCCATCATGGTCAGATCGGGGCGCTGGGTGAAACCGCTGGAGTACGCCTGGCGGAAGAAGCGCTCGATGTGGTGCGGGTCGTGGTTGAGCAGGTAGCGCTCGAACACGTCCTCGATGATCGGCAGCATGGCCTTGGGGCCGAAGGTGGCGGCGTAGATCTCGCCCACGCCTTCGATGCCGCAGTCGGTTTTCAGTTTGACGAACAGCCAGTACATGCCGCCGATGTGCGGCGGCGGTACGGCGACAATATGGGTTTCAAGGGCGACGATTTTCATCTCAGGCACCTGTCTGGTTGAATTTTTTACGATTGATCCGGGCGCGCAAGGTCAGGGCCGCGAGGGTCCCGAGCACGCCGATGAAGGCGATGTAGCCGAAGTACAGGTTGTAGCCGACCTGCCCCGGGTATGTGTCGGTGAGGTAGCCATTGATCAGCGGGATAAAGGTGTCCGGCAGGTAACCCACCACCGAGACGATGCCGATGGCCAGGCCGGTGATGCGCAGCGGGATGTCGCAGCTGTCGAGGATCGCCCAGTACAGGCCGCGAATCGCGTAGGTCATCAGGCCGATAAAGATCACCGTGCCGATCAGCAAGCCGAGGCTGCCAATGGCCGGGAACACGATCAGGCCGACCATCGCCAGGGTCACCAGCAGCAGCGCGACGATCAGCACCGAGATGTTCGAAAACTTGTCCCCCAGCCAGCCGCCGCCGATCCCGCCGATGGGTCGCATCCACAACTTGATGGTGGTGATGGTGCCGGCCATCACGGCGGTCATGCCGCTGCCTTGCAGGTAATCGGAGAAGCTGTAGGTGGCCCAGAACATGTGGTAACCGCAGAACACGATGGCGGTCACCAGCCACAGCTCGGGGATTTTCACCAGGGTGGTGAGGTCGGCGATCAGGTTGAACTTGCCCTTCTCGACCGCCGCAGTTTCGGCCATGGACTTGGGGTCCTTGAGCAGAACCAGCACACAACCAATGGCGATACACACGAACGAATACAGGTAGACCACGTGCTTGAAGCCTTCGGCCGCAGTTTGGCTGCGGGTCTCGGTGGCGTAGGCGAACAGCCCCAGGGCCACGGTCGCCAGCAAGGCTTCCACCAGGCCACGGCCGCCGTCGAGGATGCCGAAGAAACGGCCCTGCTCACTGTGATGGGCGATCATCTTCACCCGCTTGAGCACCGAAGCCCAGAAGGTCAGGCCGGTGGTCAGGCCCCAGCAGCCGAAGATGATCATCAGGCCGGTCATCGACGGCACAGTGGAGTACCAGATACCCAGGGCCCCGGTGGCCACCAACGAAAAGAAGATCAGGAAGCGTGGCGGCAGGCGATCGGCCAACCAGCCGCTCGGCAGGTAGCTGAGCAGGAAGATCGTACCGAGCATCGAGTACAGATAACCCAGCTGGCTGTGGTTGATCTGGAACACCTCGAGCATGGTGGTCTGGTAGACCTGGCGCAGGTAGAGGATCGGGTAGATCGCCCCGGCAGCCAGTACCAGCAACATCAATTGGAAGTAGCGACTGGCCTTGTCGCTTTTAGCCGCGGACACGGCATCGAAACCCTGGGCAACGGGTGCAGGCTTGGACATCTTGTAGACCTCGGGCACCCACTGAGCAGGTGCCCCGATAATTGTTTTTATTGAGGTAAAGCCGGTGATCGGTGAATCAGTACTTCATGACCACCAAACGGGTCTGGGTGAATTCAAGCATCCCGTGCTTGCCGTCATCGCCGCCCAGCCCTGAGCGTTTCCAGCCGGCGTGGAAACCCTGGTAAGGGTCGGCCGGGGTGCGATTGACGTACAACTCGCCGGCCTCGATGGCGTTGGCGACTTTCATGGCCGTGCGGTAGTTCTCGGTATAGAGCACCGACGACAGGCCGAACTGGTGATCGTTGGCCATGGCCAGCGCTTCGTCGATATCGCGGTACTTGAGCACCGGCAGCACCGGGCCGAAGATTTCTTCCTGGATGATTTCCATGTCCTGGCGGCAGGCGCTTAGCAGCGTCGGCGGGTAGAAATGGCCCGGACCTTCGGGGAGTACGCCGCCTGTTTCCAGTACAGCACCGTCGGCGATGGCGCGCTCGACCATGGCGTGAATATTCTGCCGGGAGCTGGCGTTGACCAGTGGGCCCATCAGGCCCGCATCCGTGGCACGGTCACCGAATTTGACGGCGCCGATCTTGGCCTTGAGCAGGGCCAGGAATCGGTCATAGACGCTTTCCTGCACATACACCCGCTCGACGGCCGTGCACAGTTGGCCGCAGTGGGTGGTCTTGGAAGCGATGATGTCGCTGGCGGCTTTTTCCAGGTCGGCGTCGGCCTCGATGATCGCCGGGGTCTTGCCGCCCAGCTCCAGGGACGGCTTGGCGATGTTGGCCTTGCAGTAGTCGAGCACGATGCGCCCGGCGTTGACGCTGCCGGTCAGGGTGATCAGGCCCACGGCCTTGTGGGTGCACAGGGCGGCGGCGGTGGCGTGGTCCATGGTCAGGATGTTGATCACGCCGGCCGGCATGCCCGACTGCTCGACGGCACGGGCGATTTCAAAGGCGGACAACGGCGTGTTGTTGCTTGGGCGCACCACCACGGTGTTGCCGGCAATCAGCGCCGGGGCAATTTTGCGCAGCAGGGTATAGACCGGGTAGTTGAACGGAATCAGGCAAGCCACGACGCCAATGGGCTCGCGTTGCAGGAACAGGTTTTCGTCCGGGGTGTCGCTGGGGATGATTTCGCCTTCGATGCGGCGTGCCCATTCGGCGTGGTAGCGGGTGATCTGGGCGGCGTAGCGCGCTTCGTTGCTGGCGTCGTCGAGGCTTTTGCCGGATTCGCTGGCCAGCGCCCGGCCTATGCTTTCAGCGCAGGTTTCGAGGGCGGCGGCGAAAGCCCGCAGGTGTTCGGCGCGCTGGATGCTGGTGAGCTTGCCCCAGGTTTTCTGTGCGCTGGCGGCGGCATCGACGGCCGCAATGGCTTCATCAGGGGTGGCGGCGGACACCCGGCCTACCTGGGCCTCGGTCGCGGGGTTGTAGACCGCGATTTGGGCGGTGCTGGCAGGTTCGGCGAAGTGGCCGTTGTAAAAGTTGCGCTCGATTTGCATATGGTTTTTTGCCCAATCGTTGTTGTTTTGCGAGTGACTTGCAGTTTTGTCATTGGGCGGGGGTTGGACAAACGATTTATTGACGGGGGTAACGTGCGAAAAATGCAGGTTAGTGGCTGATCCGTATTAATGACCCGGGTCTGAGTCTGTATTGTTCTACCCATACTTCCTACAGTGCCGCCCACTTGGAACCGTGGGAGGACTAAGCATGCAACCACCATCAACCGCACAGGCCTACAACTACAAGGTCGTGCGTCAATTCGTCATTGCAACCATCGTCTGGGGCGTGGTCGGCATGGCCATGGGCGTGTGGATCGCCTCGCAACTGGTGTGGCCCGAGATGAACCTCGACCTGCCGTGGACCACCTTCGGTCGCCTGCGCCCGCTGCACACCAGCCTGGTGATTTTCGGCTTTGCCGGCAGCGCGCAATTCGCCGCCAGCTACTACGCAGTACAGCGCACCTGCCAGGTACGGCTGTACTCGGACAAGCTCGCTGCCTTTACCTTTTGGGGCTGGCAGTCGGTGATCGTGATCATGCTGGTCAGCCTGCCACTGGGTTACACCACCACCAAGGAATACGCCGAGATCGAGTTCAGCGGCGCGGTGTGGATGACCGTGGTGTGGGTGGCCTATGCGATCGTGTTTTTCACCACTGTGGTGCAGCGCAAGACCCAGCACATCTACGTCGGCAACTGGTTCTTCGGTGCGTTCATCGTGGTGATCGCCATGCTGCACGTGGTCAATCACCTGTCGATCCCGGTGGACTGGTTCAAGTCCTACCCGGTGTATTCCGGGGCCACCGACGCGATGGTGCAGTGGTGGTACGGGCACAACGCCGTGGGGTTCTTCCTGACCACCGGTTTCCTGGGGATGATGTACTACTTCGTGCCGAAGCAGGTCGGGCGGCCGGTGTATTCCTATCGCCTGTCCATCGTGCACTTCTGGGCGCTGATCACCCTGTACATCTGGGCCGGTCCGCACCACCTGCACTACACCGCGCTGCCGGACTGGGCGCAGTCGCTGGGGATGGCGATGTCGCTGATCCTGCTGGCGCCGAGCTGGGGCGGGATGATCAACGGCATGATGACGCTTTCCGGGGCCTGGCATAAATTGCGCACCGACCCGATCCTGCGCTTCCTGGTGCTGTCGCTGGCGTTCTACGGGATGTCGACCTTTGAAGGGCCGATGATGGCGATCAAGACCGTCAACGCCCTCTCCCATTACACCGACTGGACCATCGGCCACGTCCACGCCGGCGCCCTGGGCTGGGTGGCGATGATCACGTTTGGCTCGCTGTACCACATGATCCCGAAAATCTTCGGGCGCGCGCAGATGCACAGTGTGGGGCTGATCAATATGCACTTCTGGCTGGCGACCATTGGCACGGTGCTGTACATCGCGTCGATGTGGGTCAACGGCATCACCCAGGGCCTGATGTGGCGGGCGGTGAACGATGACGGCACCCTCACCTACTCGTTTGTGGAAGCGTTACAGGCCAGCCATCCGGGATTTGTGGTGCGATTCGTCGGCGGGGTGTTCTTCCTCAGCGGCATGTTGCTGATGGCGTACAACACCTGGCGCACCGTGCGTGTGGCGGATTTGAAGGTGGCGCAGCTTGACGCGCAGATCGCCTGATGTGGGAGATAGCGCTGAACCTGGCGGCGGTGATCGGCCTGTATGGCGCGGTGGAGTATTGCCTGCGGGGCCAGTCGAAGGAGAGCCTGGATGAGGCCAGCCTGATGCCGTTCGCCGATGACCCGGAAGTGGCACGGCGGGTGGAGCTGGCCACGGGCAAGCGGGTCAACGCGGTGGCGCCTGAGGAAACAAAGCAGGACTGGGGCAATATAGAGATCTAATTGTGGGAGCGGGCTTGCTCGCGAATGCGGTGGTTCAGTCAACATATACAGCGACTGACACACCGC
>NZ_JBSVWQ010000259.1:0-7536 GCF_054071215.1 Pseudomonas sp. SDO5522_S412
AATGCATCCGTTGACTGATACACCGCTTTCGCGAGCAAGCCCGCTCCCACACTTGATCTGCCACGTCTCCAACGCCCCCCCGGTTTACTTGCCCTGCACCGCAGGTAGAATGGCGCCTTTCCTGTCACCCCGAGCGGACCCCATGGCGTTGCCGACCTTACGGATAATCGGTTTCATTATCGGCATCTTCCTGATCACCCTGGCGATCGCCATGGTCATCCCCATGGCGACCCTGGTGTTTTTTGAACGCACCAGCGACCTGCCGTCGTTCCTCTGGGCCAGCCTGATTACCTTTATCGCAGGCCTGGCGCTGGTCATCCCCGGCCGCCCGGAACACGTGCACCTGCGCCCGCGGGACATGTACCTGCTGACCGTCTCCAGCTGGCTGGTGGTGTGCATCTTCGCCGCACTGCCGTTCCTGTTGACCCAGCACATCAGCTACACCGACTCGTTCTTCGAAAGCATGTCCGGTATCACCGCCACCGGTTCCACGGTGCTCAGCGGCCTGGACACCATGTCCCCGGGCATCCTCATCTGGCGCTCGCTGCTGCACTGGCTCGGCGGTATCGGCTTTATCGGCATGGCGGTGGCGATCCTGCCGCTGCTGCGCATCGGTGGCATGCGCCTGTTCCAGACCGAATCCTCCGACCGCTCGGAAAAGGTCATGCCCCGCTCACACATGGTGGCGCGCCTGATCGTGGCGGCGTACGTGGGCATCACCATCCTCGGCAGCCTGGCGTTCTGGTGGGCCGGGATGGGGCTGTTCGATGCGATCAACCATGCGATGTCGGCGATTTCTACCGGCGGGTTTTCCACTTCCGACGAATCCCTGGCCCACTGGAAACAGCCGGCGGTGCACTGGGTGGCCGTGGTGGTGATGATCATGGGCAGCCTGCCGTTCACCCTGTATGTGGCCACGATGCGTGGCAACCGCCGGGCGCTGATCAAGGATCAGCAGGTGCAAGGCTTGCTCGGGTTGCTGGTGGTGACCTGGCTGGTGCTCGGCACCTGGTATTGGTGGACCACCGACCTGCCTTGGCTGGACGCGCTGCGCCACGTGGCGGTGAACGTCACCTCTGTGGTGACCACCACCGGTTTCGCACTCGGGGACTACAGCATCTGGGGCAATTTCTCGCTGATGCTGTTCTTCTATCTGGGCTTTGTGGGCGGTTGCTCCGGCTCCACGGCTGGCGGGATCAAGATCTTCCGTTTCCAGGTCGCCTACATCCTGCTCAAGGCCAACTTGAACCAGTTGATTCACCCGCGAGCGGTGATCAAGCAGAAGTACAACGGCCATCGCCTCGATGAAGAAATCGTGCGGTCGATCCTGACCTTCTCGTTTTTCTTCGCCATCACCATCTGCGCCATCGCCCTGGCCCTGTCGTTGCTGGGCCTGGACTGGATGACCGCGCTGACCGGCGCCGCCAGCACCGTGTCCGGTGTAGGCCCGGGCCTGGGGGAAACCATCGGCCCGGCCGGTAACTTCTCCACCCTGCCGGACGCGGCCAAGTGGATCCTGTCATTCGGCATGCTGCTGGGCCGGCTGGAGATCATTACGGTGTTTGTGCTGTGCATTCCGGCGTTTTGGCGTCACTGACAGGCAGCTCATGCAACCGCGCCCGGTACTCGCCGGGCGTGGCATCGAACCAGCGGCGAAACGCACGGAAGAAGTTGCTTGGGTCGGCAAACCCCAACAGGTAGGCAATTTCCAGCAGGGTCATGCTCGGCTGCGCCAGGTATTGCTCGGCCAGTTCGCGGCGGGTGTCGTCGAGCAAGGTCTGGAAACTCGTGCCCTCCTCCTGCAAGCGGCGCTGCAAGGTGCGCTGGGACAGGTGCAACGTCTGCGCAACCACTTCACGCTTGGGCTCGCCCTGGGGCAGTAACCGGCATAGCACCTGCCGCGCCTTGTGGGTCACCCGGCTCTCGGAAAACCGCGCCAGGTACTCCCCGGCAAAACGATCGTGCAACAACGCCATCGCCTCGTTCGCCGTGGGCAACGGCGCCTCCATATCGGCCCGTTCGAAGATCAGCGCGTCATAGGGCGCGTTGAACACCAGCGGTGCATGGAAGGCTTGTTTGTAGGGCGCCAGGTCCGCTGGCTGATCGCCCTGCACCAGCACCTTGCGCGGTTGCAACGTGCGCCCGGTCAGCCAGCCGCATAACGCCAGGGCACTGGCCAGGGACGCTTCGGCACTTTGCCGGGTAGGCGGCAGGTGGTCGCCGTGCACCGTCAGAATCAGCGCATAACCTTCGGGCAACAGGCGGAAACTCAGGTCGGCACTTTCAGCAATGATTCGCTGGTAACGCACCAGCCGCATAAAACCTTCGGCCAGGGTATTGCTGGACATCAAGGCGTAGCCGGCCACATGAAACGACGCCGGGCGCACCACCTTGCCCATGTTCAAGCCAATCGCCGGGTTGCCCGACAGCTCGACCGCGCGCTGCCAGAGCCGGGTCATGGAGTCCTGGGGGAAGCGTGCATCCGGGTCATTCAGCGCGGCGTAATCCAGGCCAAGCTGCTTGAACAAGGCACGGCAATCCAGGCCGTCCATTTCCAGCGCCTTGACTATCCCCATCGCCCAGCTTGCAGAAGTCGTTCGTTCGCTCATGGCGTTTTCTTAACAAGGAAGGCTGAAACGACAGCCAGGAATCCGAAGGATACTAAAGTGGCATCTATTGTCACTGGCTGTTACCACTGATGACTCTAGACTCAAATAAGCTCCCCGCCGAACATCTGTCGGGCAGAACAATAACCAGAGGGCCGACCACTGTGGAAAATGCCAGGCAATTCAACAGCTTCGCCGATTTCTACCCGTATTACCTGAGTGAACACGGCAACAGTACGTGCCGTCGCCTGCACTTTATCGGCACCAGCCTCGTTATCTTCATACTCGCGTTGGCGATCGGCAAAGGTGCGTGGTGGCTGCTGCTGGCGCTGCCGGTGGCCGGCTACAGCTTTGCCTGGATCGGCCATTTCTTCTTTGAAAAGAATCGCCCGGCGACCTTCCAGCATCCGCTGTACAGCCTGTTGGGGGATTTCGTGATGTACCGCGACATGATTCTGGGCAAGGTGCCGTTCTAGCCCCACGCTTGAAGAACAATAAGAGAGGCTTTGATGAACCAGCAGGCCCGTTTCACCCATATGCAGGATGGTACCCAGGAAGACTGGGCGATCATCGCCAAGGATTTCAGTGCTTACGCCCGGCAATTGCCAAGCCGGATCCTGGCGCATCTACGGCTGCTGGAGGGCGACTTCGGCGGCTTCCCGGTGGACCGCCTGACCCACTCGCTGCAAACCGCCAGCCGCGCCTGGCACGATGGCCGGGATGAAGAGTACGTGGTGTGCGCCCTGCTCCACGACATCGGCGACACCCTCGGTTCCTACAACCACCCGGACATCGCCGCCGCGATCCTCAAGCCGTTCGTAAGCGCCGAGAATCTGTGGATGGTGGAGAAGCACGGGATCTTCCAGGGCTACTACTTCTTCCACCACCTGGGGATGGACCGCCACCTGCGCGAGCAATTTGGCGACCACCCGCAGTACCGGCAAACCATCGAGTTCTGCGCGCAGTACGACGCGGCGGCGTTCGACCCGGCCTACGACACCCTGCCGCTGAGCTTCTTCGAGCCGATGCTGGCCCGGGTGTTTGCCCAGCCGAAGAACTCGCTCTACAAGGCGGCGATGGAACGCCAGGGTTAAACCGGCAGCAATGTGCCGCCGTGACCGGTTTGGGTGGCTGGCTCCGGATCTTTGACGATCTCCCGGGCCACCATCAGGATCACGATGGCCGCAATGATGTCGAAAATCGCCAGCACCACAAACAGCGGGCTGTAGCCGACCTTGGTCACCAGCACGCCGAACACCGCAGTAAACGCCGCAGCCCCGATAAACCCGCACATCTGCCCGCCACCGGTGGCGGTGGCCACGTCGTTTTTGCCGAATGAGTCCGAGGCGATGGAAAACAGCGCACCCGACAAGGTCTGGTGGGCGAAACCGCCGACACACAGCAGGGCAATCGCGGTGTAGGCACTGTCCACCAGGCCGATGCACGCCGGGCCGATCATGCACAGGCAACCGAACAGCATCACCAGCTTGCGCGAGGTGAACAGCGAGACCTTGAAGTAGCGGTGGAACAACGGGCTCAGGTAGCCACCCAGCACACAGCCAATGTCGGCGGCCAGGAACGGCAGCCAGGCGAACAGCGCCATTTCCTTGATGTTCATGTGCCGCTCGGTCATCAGGTACAACGGAATCCAGGCATTGAACGTCTGCCAGGCCGGCTCCGAGAGCATCCGCGCCGAGGCGATGGCGAAAAAGTTGCGGCTCTTGAGGATGCGCTTCCAGCTGGCTTTCTTCTGTACGCCTTCCTTGAGGTGGGTTTCCTGGCCGGCCTCGATGTACTCACGCTCGGCCTGGGCCAGCAGGCGCTGGTCACGCGGGTGCTTGTACAGCAGCAGCCACAGCCCGCTCCACACCAGGCCGATGCCGCCAACGATCAGGAATGCCAACTGCCAGCCGCTGTGCAAAATCGCCCAGACCACCAGTGGCGGCGCCAACAACGCACCAAACGACGAACCAAAGTTGAACCAGCCGATGGCGACGGAGCGCTCCTTGGCCGGGAACCACTCGGTAATCGCCTTGACGCCGCCGGGGAAGCCCGCCGACTCCGTCAGCCCCAGTGCGCCACGGGCCACTGCCAGGCTCTGCCAACCGGTGGCGAATGCCGCCAGGGCACAGACTACCGACCAGGAGATGGCGAAGATGGCAAAGCCCATCTTGGTACCGATCGCATCGATCACATAACCGGCGATCGGCTGCATCAAGGCGTAGCACACCTGCCAGGCAACAACGATGTGGGAATACTGCTCAGTGGAGATGCTCAGGTCGGTCATCAGCGTGGGGGCTGCGACTGAGAGCGTGTTGCGGGCCAGGTAGTTAATAATCAGGCCGACCGTCATCAGCCCGACCATCCACCAACGGATGCCTTTGATTTTCATCGCTTCACCTTAATTATTTTTAGATTTGAGGCGTACGTTCTGCGACCGAGCGCATCCGTATTACGGGCGCTATAAAACTGTAACGTCATATGTCGTCATACAACTGTTAGCGTTATATTCAGTCCGCAGTACGATGTCAATCCGTGAAGGGTGATGTTGTACGATGACAATCGACACCCCTGTGGCGCCACGTCACTTGCGCGGCGGGATGAAGACGCGTTCATTTTCTGAGATAAAATCTTTCTGTCATTTACAGTGCTGTATCCTGCACAGGCTTTTTGAACGCGCGGAATCACCTGCGATTGATAAAACAGATCTTGCGAGGAGCGACGACGATGCACGAAATCCCTAATCTCCCCTTCCCAAGCCTGCACGAAACTGAGCAGCCAACCCCGCAACAGGCCGGTGCCACCAAGCCCGAGCCCAAAGAGGCAAAACCGGTCGACCGCAAGAGCGAAGACTGAGAGCCGTACCCAGACCGTGTGGAAAGCGTGACATTGCGCGCTTTCCACACCGCCTGAACACCGTGAGCCCCGCCATGACCGACACCACCCCCGATACCGCCCTGCTCGACACTGCCTTGCACATGGTCGACGTATGGAACCGCCTCACCCCGGAAAAACAGGCCCTCCTGCTCAAGCGCTTCGGCACCCAGGAAAACGCCCTCGCCGCGTTGGTAACCACGCAACTGCTCAACCCCGCCGATCGCTAAAAGTTTGCTTTGCTGCCCCCGCACGCGCCCAGCATCGGTATCATAAGCAGCCTATCTTTTCCTGCTGCGACAGTGGACCTCTCCCCATGCCAGATACCCAGCGCCCCATGGCGGTCACGCTGCAAGTCGTTTCCATCGTTTTGTTCACCTTCATCGGCTACCTGAATATCGGCATTCCCCTGGCCGTGTTGCCTGGCTATGTGCACAGCGACCTGGGCTTTGGCGCCGTGATCGCGGGCCTTGTGATCAGCGTGCAATACCTGGCCACTCTGCTGAGCCGGCCCTACGCGGGACGCATCATCGATAACCGCGGCAGCAAGCGCGCCGTCATGTACGGCCTGGCCGGTTGCGGGTTGAGCGGCGTGTTCATGTTGCTCTCGGCGTGGCTGTCACACCTGCCGGCGCTGAGCCTCACCAGCCTGCTGATTGGCCGCCTGGTGCTGGGCAGCGCTGAAAGCCTGGTGGGCTCGGGTTCCATCGGCTGGGGCATTGGCCGGGTGGGTGCGGCGAATACCGCCAAGGTCATCTCCTGGAACGGCATCGCCAGCTACGGCGCCCTGGCCATCGGCGCACCGCTGGGGGTGTTGCTGGTCAGTCATTTCGGGCTGTGGAGCATGGGCGTCAGCATCATCCTGCTGGCGGTGCTGGGCCTGCTGCTGGCCTGGCCGAAAGTCGCCGCGCCGATCGTGGTGGGCGAGCGCCTGCCGTTCATGCATGTGCTGGGGCGCGTGTTGCCTCACGGCTGCGGGCTGGCGCTGGGCTCGATCGGGTTTGGCACCATCGCCACCTTCATCACCTTGTATTACGCGACCCAGCATTGGGATAACGCGGTGCTGTGCCTGAGCCTGTTCGGTGCCAGCTTTATCGGGGCGCGGTTGTTGTTCGGCAATTTGATCAACCGCATTGGCGGGTTTCGCGTAGCGATTGCCTGTTTGTCGGTGGAGACGCTGGGGCTGCTGCTGCTGTGGCTGGCGCCGGATCCTCATTTGGCGTTGGCGGGTGCGGCGTTGAGCGGGTTTGGCTTTTCCCTGGTGTTTCCGGCCTTGGGTGTGGAGGCGGTCAACCTGGTGCCCGCCTCGAGCCGGGGTGCGGCGGTGGGGGCGTATTCGCTGTTTATCGATTTGTCGTTGGGGATCACCGGGCCGTTGGCCGGGGCGATTGCGGCGGGGTTCGGGTTTGCCTCGATCTTCCTGTTTGCGGCGATCGCGGCGTTTGGCGGGTTGCTGTTGAGCCTGTATTTGTACCGGCAGGCGCCGAAGTATCGCGAAGAACGTCAGGCGAGTTAGAAGTCCACCTTGCCGCGGCCGGCCTTGATGCTGCCGCGTTTGGTCTTGGATTCGAGGCGGCGCTTCTTTGAGCCCAGGGTGGGTTTGGTGGGGCGGCGTTTCTTTTCGACCTTGGTGGCGCTGAGGATCAGTTCCACCAGGCGCTCGAGGGCGTCGGCGCGGTTTTGTTCCTGGGTTCGGTATTGCTGGGCCTTGAGGATCAGTACGCCTTCGCTGGTGATGCGGGTGTCGCGCAGGGCCAGCAGGCGTTCCTTGTAGAAGTCAGGCAGGGACGAGGCCGGGATGTCGAAACGCAGGTGCACGGCGCTGGAGACCTTGTTGACGTTTTGACCGCCAGCGCCCTGGGCGCGGATGGCTGTCAGCTCGATCTCGGCGTCGGGGAGGTGCACGTTGTTGGATATCACCAGCATTTTTTGATCGGGCCTTGGGGTGGAGGGGTAAGGATACGCCAATGTGTTGGGCTGCTGGGGGCTGGGGGCTGGGTACATATCCGTTATTTGGGTGATGGCTGATATTGGTTCCGCTCTTACAGCGGCTCAC
>NZ_JBSVWQ010000260.1:0-7293 GCF_054071215.1 Pseudomonas sp. SDO5522_S412
GCGGTGGATCAGCCAACTTGTTGGGTGACTGACCCACTGCCTTCGCGAGCAAGCCCGCTCCCACATTTGCTTGGTGTGAACCAAAGACTTTGGCGAAACCTGAAATTATTTTCCCCGGCTTTGTAACGAATCCCTTCCCCCTTTCTCTAGTGGTGTAAGCAGGCGAACATGCTTGCCAACTCAACCCACTGCTGGAGATACACCATGACTACCAAAACCCGCTCGCTGTCCGCCGCCACCCTCGTCCTGGCCCTGGGTTCGGCCCTGAGCCTGTCCGCCCTGACCACCACCGCCCACGCCGCCGATGACATGCAGAAATGCTTCGGTGTAGCCGAAGCCGGCAAGAACGATTGCGCTGCAGGCGCCGGCACTTCCTGCGCGGGCACCTCGAAGGTCAAGGATCAGGCCAACGCCTGGAAACTGGTCCCGGCCGGTACCTGCCTGAAAACCCCAAGCACCACCTCGCCAACCGGCTTCGGCCAGGAAGCTGCCTTCACCGCCAAGTCCTGAAACCCTGCACAGCCTGAGTACTGACGATGACGCTCTCATTCACCCACTCCATCTCCCAGGCTCAGGCGCCCGGCCTCCCCCGTCGGGCCGGGCTGGGGCTCAAGAACGAGCACTTCAGTGAAGTGCTCGAGACGTCCCCCGATATCGGTTTTTTTGAAGTCCACGCCGAAAACTACATGGTGGCCGGCGGGCCTTTCCATCACTACCTGGGCTTGATCCGCGAACAGTACCCGCTGTCGCTGCACGGTGTAGGCCTGTCCATTGGCGGCGAAGGTCCGCTGAACGACGAGCACCTGGCGCGCTTGGCCACGCTGATCGAACGCTATCAACCCCACTCCTTTTCCGAACACCTGGCCTGGTCCAGCCACGGCCCCGTGTTTCTCAATGACTTGCTGCCGCTGGCGTATGACGATGAAACCCTGAAGCGGGTGTGCGAACACATCGACCAGGTACAAACCCGCCTGCAGCGGACCATGCTGCTGGAGAACCCGTCGACCTATCTGCAATTCCAGTGCTCCACCCTGGAAGAGACCGACTTCATCAGCGAAGCGATTCGCCGCACCGGCTGCGGGCTGCTGCTGGACGTGAACAATGTGTATGTGTCGTGCATCAACCATCAGCAAGACCCGCTGAAGTACATCGAGGCCTTGCCGTTGCAAGCCGTGGGCGAGATTCACCTGGCAGGGTTTGCCGAAGACACCGACAGCCTCGGCGACCGTTTGCTGATTGACGATCACGGCGCCCCCATCGACAACGCGGTATGGCAGCTCTACCAGCACGTGCTCAGCCGCACCGGGCCGGTCGCCACGCTGATCGAGCGCGACAACCAGGTGCCGGCGTTCAGCGTGCTGCACGCTGAAGCACGCGAGGCCGACCGGTTTCTGCTGGAGGCGCGTGCATGAGCCGCCAGGACGTCTTTAGCCGCGCCCTGCTGTCCCCCGAGGAAAACTGCCCGCAAGGCTTGTTCAGCCGCAACGGCGCCGATCCGGCCGGTCGTTTTGCGGTGTATCGCAACAATGTCCATAGCTCGCTGATCAACGCGCTGGCCGCCGGCTACCCGGTCACCCTGCAACTGGTGGGCGATGAGTTTTTTCGGGCGATGGCCGGTGTGTATGTCCAGGGTTTCCCGCCGACAAGCCCTCTGATCAATGAATACGGCAGCGACCTGGCGGACTTTATCCAGGGCTTCGCCCCCGCCGCCAGCGTGCCTTACCTAGCTGATGTGGCGCGCCTGGAGCGATTGCGGGTGAGGGCCTACCACGCGGCAGACGCACAGCCGCTGGATCAACAAGAGGTCATCGCCACCCTGCAACAACAGTCGGACCTGGGCGAACTGCGCCTGCAACTGCATCCATCCCTGGCCACCCTGAACTCGGCCTACGCCGTGGTGGCTTTATGGGCGGCGCATCAGACCGGCGAATCCCTCGCCACCCTCGACCCCTTCCATGCCCAAAGCGCGCTGGTACTACGCAATGGCCTGCACGTGCAGGTATTTCACATCGACAGCGGCTCAGCGACGTTTATCAACAGCCTGAACAACGGTTGGCCATTGGAAATGGCCGTGGCCTACGCCCTCGATGCGGCCGCCGAATTTGACCTGCACCAATGCCTGGCCCTGCTGATCGGTCACGGCGCCATCACCCACTTGCACACAGAACCCAAGGTATCGCCATGAACACCACCGCTCCCGGGCTGATCCAACGGATCATCCAGTGCTTCGAGAAAATCCCCTACAGCCTGATCGCCTTTGTCGCACGCTTCTCTATCGCAGCGGTGTTCTGGAAATCCGGCCAGACCAAAGTGGAAGGCCTTGCCGTGGACCTGATCGGCGGGACCTTCCAACTGGGCTGGCCGCACTTGGCGCCGTCCACCCTGCCGCTGTTTCGCAGCGAATACCACGTGCCGCTGCTGTCTGCGGAAGTGGCGGCGCACATGGCTGCGTTCGCCGAGCATTTCTTCCCGGTGCTGATCCTCGTGGGGTTTGCCACGCGATTCTCGGCGCTGGCGCTGCTGGGCATGACCCTGACCATCCAGCTTTTCGTCTACCCGGACGCCTACCCGACCCACGGCACCTGGATCGCATTGCTGCTGCTGTTGATGGCCAAGGGACCGGGCAGCTTCTCGATTGATCACCTGATTGCGCGACGCTACCGCTAAAGGCGATCGAGGGCTTCGCCGCTGCGCTTGAACCAGCCCACCAGATAATCTGCGAGTACCTGGGTGCGGCGCGGCAGGCCGCCCTGATACGGATGGACCAGGTACATCGGCATGCTGCGGGTCTGATAATCCCGCAGGAGCCAGCGCAGGCGACCGTCAGCCAATTCCGCGTGCAGCACGTAGGACGGCAAGCGCGCGATGCCCGCCCCCACCAGTGCAGCCTTCTTCAACAAGTTGTAATGGTTGGAGGCAAAGGTCCCGGATACCCGAACCCGCAGCAGCTCATGCTGCTGGTGATACAGCCACTCTTCACGACCACTGTAGTGGCTGTTCAGCAAGCAGTTGTGGCCCACCAGTTCCGCCGGCGTCAGCGGCTCGCCGTGCTGTTCCAGGTAAGCCGGGCTGGCGCAGGTCATCTCGTGCCAGGCGAGCAACGGCTTGGCGACCAGACGCTCGTCGTTGGCGACCTCCGAACGTACCGCCAGGTCGAAGCCATCCCGCGCCAGGTCCCGGTACTGGTTGTTGAGTTCCAACTCGATCTGCACCTGTGGGTACTCCCGGGAAAACTCCAGCAACAGACCGTCGAAGAAGGTTTCGCCCAGGGACACCGGAACCGTCATACGCACCGGGCCGACGAGATCATCCTTGAGCCTGGCCAATGCCTGACGTGCCCGCTCCACCTGGACCACCAACGCCTGGGCTTGCGGCAACAGCGCCGCACCCGCCGCAGTCAGGCTCAGGCGGCGGGTGGTGCGATGCAACAACACCACCGAAAACTGCGCTTCCAACTGGCTGATGCGCTTGGACAGTTGCCCTTTGCTGCAGCCCAGTTGCTGGGCCGCCAAGGTAAAGCTGCCGGCTTCGATCAACACGGCAAACGCGGCGAGGTCATCCATTTCGCTCATGGATTGTTTCCAATTGAAAACCAAAAGTTGCCTATTAGTGCACTTATCCGCGCAAAAAATCACTCTAGACTGAAACCTCACCTACACATCTGGAGGAAGGCACGATGAAAATCCTGTTGATTGGCGCAAGCGGTACCGTGGGTTCGGCGGTGAAGGCAGAACTGTCCCAACGGCATGAAGTGATCAGCATCGGTCGCAAAAGTGGCGACTTCCAGGTCGATATCAGCGACAGCGCCTCGATCCGCAAACTGTTCGAGCAGACCGGCAAATTCGACGCACTGATCTGCGCCGCCGGCAGCGTCAACTTCGTGCCCCTGGGCGACATGAGCGAAACCGATTTTGACCTGGGCCTGCAAGACAAGCTGATGGGCCAGGTCAACCTGCTGCTGATTGGCCGCGAGTTCGCCAATGACGGCGCGTCGTTCACCTTCACCAGCGGCATTCTCAACCGCGATCCGATTCGCACCGGTGCTTCGGCTGCCCTGGTCAACGGCGCGCTGGATGCATTCGTGAAAGCCGCTGCGATCGAACTGCCCCGCGGCCTGCGCATCAACTCGGTCAGCCCTACCGTCCTGCTGGAAGCCATGGGCAGCTACGCGCCGTACTTCCGTGGGTACAAACCGGCTCCGGGTGCAGAAGTGGCGTTGGCCTACGCGAAAAGCGTGGAAGGCTTGCAGACCGGGCAGACGTTTATCGTAGGCTGACCAGCCTGAAAAGCCGTCACCGTTGAACCCAGGGCATCCATTTACGGAGCATGTCCTGGGGGACGGAAAACTGTATTTCTCGTGTGTTCAGCACACCCATGACAGTGGCGCCATCACTCACGTTGTAGCCGTCTACGTATGTCGAAACCTGCTTGTTGTAAGCCAGTAAAGTAATTGCAGCCGTGCGGGCCCTGGCCTCCGGGCTCAGCGTGACATTGACCGAAATAAAGTCCGGGCTACTGTCAGGCGTCCTCTTCACGGTGATCGAGATCTCGGTAAAGTCAGTGGCAGAGGAGTACTCCAGCCGCGCCGGTTCACTGCCCAGTGCAGAACCCGTCACCAGTAACAGCCCCCACAGATTCCATCGAATAGTCATCGCGGCTTTCCGAATAAAAGAGAAAGACGTTCCCATGACCGTTCAGATCCCTCTATAGGAAAAGTCCCAGCAGGGATGATCGCCCCCGGCACACCTTATTCAACCTGTGTCCCGGGCTTGTGATGCACCGCCAGCCTGCGTAACGTGGCGGCACTTATCAGGAGACCCGATAATGCGTGCCGCCCGTACCCTAGCCTTGTTTGCCCTGTTGCCCCTGTTCGCCGCCTGCCAGATGTTCGATAACGAGCCGGCCAAGCCCTCTCTCGCCGGGATGACCCGCATGCAGGGCGAGTTGACGGCGCAGGGTGACAAACTGCTGTTCCAGCCCTGCAACGACAAACGCAACTACGTGGTCAACGACACCGGTGGCACCAGCATCCTGCAGGAGGCCGCCTCCCTGGCCGGCCAGCAAGGCGCACTGTTTGCCGACCTGCGTGGCAAGTTCTCCGGCGTCGCCAGCGGCACCCAGGGCACGGTGGACCTGCAACAGGTGTACCGCGTCGAGCGCTCGACCTCGGCCTGTGATGACCCGGACTTCAAGCGCATGATCCTGCGGGCCAACGGCCACAAACCGGCCTGGGCGATGAACGTCACCGCCAAGGGCATGGTGCTGGAGCGTGAAGGCCAGCCACCCTTGGCCGTGCCGTATGTGGAAGAGCAATCGGGCGACGGACGGTTCAACCTGATGACCGAAGCGAATAACCAGCACATCGAACTCTGGGTGGCCCCGCAACGCTGTGTCGACAGCGCCAGCGGCAGCCTGCAGCACATGTCCGCTGAGCTTCGGGTCAACGGCCAGGTGCAACGCGGTTGCGCGTCGTTCGGCGGTTCGCGAGACGACTGATTGCGCCCTGCGCTGTTTTAGCATGACGGGAAACCGCTGTTGGGGCTTATAATCGCCGGTTTGCAAAACAGCCGGCCTCTTTGCCCGCCGCCTACCGGATTCCTGTCATGTTACGAATCACCGAACTCAAGCTGCCCATCGACCATCCCGAAGAAGACCTGCGGCCTGCCATTGTGCAACGCCTGGGCATCGCCAGTGATGACCTGCTCGATTTCACCCTGTTCAAACGCAGCTACGACGCCCGCAAGAAATCGTCGGAGCTGTGCTTCATCTACACCATCGACCTGGAAGTCAAAGGCGAGGCGGCCCTGCTGCTCAAGTTCGCCGACGACCGCAACGTCAACCCGGCGCCGGACATCAGCTACAAGGTCGTGGGCCATGCGCCGGAAGGCCTGACCGAGCGGCCGATCGTCGTCGGTTTTGGCCCGTGCGGGATCTTCGCCGGGCTGTTGCTGGCACAGATGGGCTTCAAGCCGATCATCCTCGAGCGCGGCCGCGAAGTGCGCCAACGCACCAAGGATACCTGGGGCCTGTGGCGCAAGAATGTGCTGAACCCGGAATCCAACGTGCAGTTCGGTGAAGGCGGCGCCGGGACCTTCTCCGACGGCAAGCTCTACAGCCAGATCAAGGATCCGAAATTCCACGGTCGCAAGGTGCTGCACGAGTTCGTCAAGGCCGGTGCGCCAGATGAAATCCTCTACGTCAGCAAGCCGCACATCGGTACGTTTCGCCTGACCGGCGTCGTGGAAAACATGCGCCAGCAGATCATCGCCCTGGGCGGTGAAGTGCGCTTCGAGCAGCGGGTCACCGACGTGCTGATCGAAGACGGCCAGTTGAATGGCGTGGTGGTGGATGGCGGCGAGCAGATCCTGTCCAAGCACGTAATCCTGGCCCTCGGCCACAGCGCCCGCGATACCTTCCGCATGCTGCATGGTCGTGGCGTGTACATGGAAGCCAAGCCGTTCTCGGTGGGTTTCCGTATCGAACACCCGCAGTCGCTGATCGACGCTGCACGCCTGGGCAAGTACGCCGGCCACCCGAAACTCGGGGCCGCCGATTACAAACTGGTGCACCACGCCAAGAACGGCCGTTCGGTGTACAGCTTCTGCATGTGCCCGGGCGGTACCGTGGTCGCGGCGACATCAGAGCCGAACCGCGTAGTAACCAACGGCATGAGCCAGTACTCCCGTAACGAACGCAACGCCAACTCCGGGATCGTGGTGGGCATCACCCCGGAAGTGGATTACCCGGGCGGCCCGCTGGCCGGGATCGAGTTGCAGGAACGCCTGGAATCCCACGCGTTCATCCTCGGCGGCAGCAACTACGAAGCACCGGCGCAGCTGGTGGGTGATTTCATCGCCGGCAAGCCGTCCACCGCCATCGGTACCGTGGAGCCATCCTACAAGCCCGGCGTAGCCCTGGGTGACCTGGCGCTGGCGTTGCCGGAGTTTGCCATCGAAGCCATCCGCGAAGCGTTGCCGGCGTTCGAGAAGCAGATCAAGGGCTACTCGCTGCACGACGCGGTCCTGACCGGGATCGAGACCCGCACTTCATCGCCGCTGCGGATTACCCGTAATGAGTCGATGCAAAGCTTGAACGTGAAAGGCCTGTTCCCGGCGGGCGAAGGTGCCGGTTATGCCGGTGGGATTTTGTCGGCTGGTGTCGACGGGATTCGGATTGCCGAGGCGCTGGCGCGGGATATGTTGGGTATCGAGGCTTAACCACTGCGCTGAAAACGCAGCAGATCAAATGTGGGAGCGGGCTTGCTCGCGAATGCGGTGGATCAGCCGAATGATG
>NZ_JBSVWQ010000261.1:0-7268 GCF_054071215.1 Pseudomonas sp. SDO5522_S412
CCTTCGCGAGCAAGCCCGCTCCCACATTTGGACCGTGCCCGCTTTTGATTTGGCTTTTTGCTCTACAACACTCAAGCCGGCCGGTAGGTCGCTGTAAGAGCAGAACCGTCAGCGGCCGTTACCGCAGCAATGGATATGTACGCAACCCCGACGCGCTAAATCGACAACCCCTTGAAGTGCTCCTGTAAAAACTCTACACACGCCCGCAACTTCCCGGAGTAGGCCAGCCGCGTCGGGTACACCGCCCACACGTTGGCGCTCTGGGTGTAGTCGTGCAGCACCTGCACCAGTTTCCCTTGCTCCAGCAGCGGCTTCACATCCCACATCGAACGCAGCAACACGCCGCGCCCGTCCAGGGCCCATTGCAAGACGATCTCGCCGTTATTCGACGACAACGGCCCGCGCACGCGCACGCTGTCCTGCACGCCATCGCGCTCCAGGTGCCAGATGCCAAACGCGTTGTCGCGCTCCTTGAGCACCAGGCAGTCGTGCTGTTCCAGGTCGCTCAAGTGCTGCGGCACACCACGGCGTTCGAGGTAGGCGGGCGCCGCACACAGCACCCGCCGGTTACTCACCAGCCGGCGACCGATGTGTTGCCCGGGGATGTCGTCGCCCACGCGAATCTCCAGGTCGAAACCCTCGCTGACGATATCCACCACCCGGTCGAACAGGTCCAGGCGAATCTCCAGGTCCGGGTATTGTTCGGCCAATAGCGACAAGGCCGGTGCCACATGGTTACGGCCGAAACCGAAGCTGCTGCACAAATGCAGGTGGCCACGCGGGCTGTCGTGGGCGTCGGAAAGCTCGTCGGACAACTGCTGGAAGTCTTCGAGAATCCGCACGGCCCAGCGCTGCACACGCTCGCCATCTTCGGTCAGGGCGATACGGCGGCTGGTGCGGTGCAGCAGGCGGGTGGCGAGGGTGGTTTCGAGAATCTGGATACGCTTGCTGACGTAGGCCGGGGACAAACCCAGCTCGTCGGCAGCCGCAGCAAAGCCGGCCTTGCGGATCACGGTCAGGAATACCCGCAGGTCTTCAGGTAGGGGCACGGTATCTTTCTTGTTGTTCATCAGAAACAGGCATGGCGGCATGAACCGCCAGAATAGCACCGGTGTGGCGAAGGAGTTTCTGTGGTGAGGGAGCTTGCTGTGGCAAGGGAGCTTCTGTGGTGAGGGAGCTTGCTGTGGCGAGGGAGCTTGCTCCCGCTGGAGTGCGTAGCGCTCCCAAAGCTCTTGGGGCCGCGACTCGGCCCAGCGGGAGCAAGCTCCCTCGCCACAGGGGATTGGTGTTTAAGGGTTACTCGGCGGCGATCTTCGCCTGGGCGGCGGCCCGTGCGTGGCGGCCGTGCTTGAGGGCGATGGGCGCCATTTTCTCGCGATCCAGTTCACCTTCCCAGGCCGCCACCACCAGCGCCGCCACGGCATTGCCGATGATGTTGGTCAGTGAGCGGCATTCAGCCATGAACCGGTCCACACCCAGGATCAGCACCATCGCCGCCACCGGCACCGTCGGCACCACCGCGAGGCTGGCGGCCAGCGCGACAAAACCTGCGCCCACCACCGCACCGGCGCCTTTTGAGGTAAGCATCGCCACCGCCAGCAGGGTCAGTTGTTGCTCCAGCGTCAGGTCGATATTGGTCGCCTGGGCCAGGAACAGCACCGCCAGGGTCATATAGATGTTGGTGCCGTCCAGGTTGAAGGTGTAGCCGGTGGGCACCACGATCCCCACCACGCCTTTGGACGCGCCAAGGCTTTCAAGTTTCTGGATCAGTTGCGGCAGGGCCGATTCGGAGGAGCTGGTGCCCAGCACGATCAACAGTTCAGCCTTGATGTAGGTCAGCAGCTTGAAGATGCTGAACCCCACATACCGGGCGATGCTGCCCAGCACCACGGCGACGAAGAAAAACGCGGTGACATAGAACGTGCCCACCAGTTTCAACAGCGGCAGCAGCGAGCCCAGGCCGTATTTGCCGATGGTGAAGGCGATGGCCCCGAAGGCCCCGATCGGCGCGACGCGGCTGATCATCCCGACGATGCGGAAGAACACTTCGCTGGCCTGGTTGATCACGCCGACCAGGGGCCGGCCCTTCTCGCCGATCATCACCAGCCCGAGGCCAAACAGCACCGACACAAACAGTACCGGGAGGATTTCGCCTTTGGAGAAGGCGTCGAAGAAGGTAGTGGGGATCACATGCATCAGGAACCCGGTGACGCCTTCGCCGTGTTCGGCCTGGCCGACAAAACCGGCGATGGCGGAGGTGTCGAGGGTCTTCACGTCGATATTGAAACCCACGCCGGGGTGCAGCAGGTGCGCGGCGAGGATGCCGATTACCAGGGCGATGCTGGAGACAATCTCAAAGTACAGCAGCGCCTTGCCGCCGACGCGGCCCACCTGCTTCACGTCGTGCATGCTGGTGATGCCGGAGACCACGGTGCAGAAGATGATCGGGCCGATGATCATCTTGATCAGCTTGATAAACCCGTCGCCCAACGGCTTGAGGTCGATGCCCACCTGAGGCCAGTGGTTGCCGATCAACACGCCCAGCACAATGGCGATGATCACCTGCACATACAGGGTTCCCAGCAGTTTTCTGATTGTCATTTTTATTATCTCGAGACGTTTTTTGGGCAAGCAGATCCCGTCGCAGGCTGTTTCAAGCCTGCGGGGCGGGATCGGTCAGGTCAGCGGTTCATAAAGGCTCAGCGAAGGAAGGTCAGGACTTCGCCGAGCAGCACTTCAGGGATTTCTTCTGCGATGTAGTGGCCGGCCGGCAGGGCCTTGCCACGTACGTCGGTCGCGACTTTCTGCCATTCCTTGAGGGGTTCGAAGCAGCGCCCGACGGTGCCTTCGGCGCCCCACATCACCAGCAGCGGCAACTCCAGGTGGTTGCCCTTGTCGATATCGGCGCGGTCGTGCTCAAGGTCGATGCCAGCGGCGGCGCGATAGTCCTCGCAGATCCCGGTGGCGGTGCCGGGCAGTTTCAGGCAACGCAGGTATTCGGCGAAGGCTTCATCGGTGAACGGCTTGAGCCCGGCACTGCGGCTGCCCATGACGCTGCGCAGGTAGAGTTCCGGGTTGCCTTCAATCAGGCTCTCGGGCAACGGCGCCGGGCGGATCAGGAAGAACCAGTGCCAGTAGGCGCGGGCAAAGGCTTCGTCGGTCTGGGCGTACATGGACAGGGTTGGTGCGATGTCCAGCAGCACCATGCGCTGCACGGCCTTGGGGTGGTCCAGGGCCAGGCGATGGGCGACGCGGGCGCCACGGTCGTGGGCCAGCACCGAGAACTCGTCGAAGCCCAGGGCTTTCATCAGCTCGACGCCGTCGCGGGCCATTTCACGTTTTGAATAATTGGTGTGATGGTCAATGGCGGCGGGCTTGCTGCTGTCGCCATAACCGCGCAGGTCGGCGGCGACCACGGTGAAGTGTTCGGCCAGTTGCTCGGCGACCTTGTGCCAGATGACGTGGGTCTGCGGGTGCCCGTGCAGCAGGAGCAGGCCGGGACCCGCGCCGCCTTTGCGGTAGCTGATGTCCACACCGTTGACGTGGCGCTGGTCTTTTTGGAATCCGGCGAACATGGAATGACTCCTTGTGATGATTGCTTGCATCCTGAAATCACACGGCGCCCGGGGCAAGGGGGAAAGCGTGGAGGGGTTGTTCATGAAGTGTGTTGAAGCCCGATCTTTCAGGCAGTGCAGGTCAACGGTGGGAGCTGGCTTGCCTGCGATGCAGGCAACTCGGTGTATGAGTCGCACCGAGGTGATGCCATCCCAGGCAAGCCAGTTCCTACCGTTGGGTTGTGTCGCCCAGGCGACTTCATCCTTGCTTGAACAACGCCTCGGCCCGCTGGCGAACTTGCGCCTCGGTCAAGTCCTCCTTGCGCGTGGCCAGGAACCACACATGCCCGAAGGGGTCTTTCAGCGTCCCGGAACGGTCACCGTAGAACTGATCCTTGGGTTCTGAAATCGCCGTGCCGCCGGCCTTGATGGCCTGGGCGAACTGTTGGTCGACATCTTGCACATAGAGATGCAGGCACACGCTGGGGTGTTCTTTTCCCGGGCTGCCGAACGACATTTCGCCACAGGGCGAGGCCATCATGATCGCCGAATCGCCAATGCGCAGTTCGGCATGGCCGATCTTGCCGTCGGGCATGTCCAGGCGCATGACTTCGGTGGCACCAAAGGCTCGTTTGTAGAACTCGATGGCTTCAGCGGCTTTGTCGATGCCCAGGTACGGCGTGATGCTGTGGTAGCCCTCGGGAATGGGTTTAACGCTCATATCGTTCTCCTTGATGGTGGTTGTGGAGGGACGGCTTTTTCACTATAGGCCACGTGCGCCGTGGCTTGCGGGCAGCCGACGAGGTGTTGCCCAGGCAACAGCAAACCGGCAGTTTGCTGCGCCAAGGGCGGTCTGCCGCGCGTATATCGGGAGCAAACCCTTGTGTTTGAAGGCCAGGCGCCTCAGGCACAGAAGCTGCAATGCCTCTGGCAAACCATTCGCCCGAGAGCGTTGTATGTCTGTACTGCCTGTATCTGCCGATTACCCGATTCACACGCCCCACGCCGAGTTGATCCGCGACGAGGCCCACGCACTGGCCGTTGCCCGCCGAGTCGCTGCCGTGTTGCTGGAACAGGACGCCGAGCGCGATCGCACCCGCCAGGTGCCTGCGGAGGTCGTCGACCTGTATTCCAACAGCGGTCTGTGGGGCATCAGCGTGCCCCGCGAGTTTGGTGGTGCCCAGGTGTCATACGCGGTGTTGGCCCAGGTGATTGCGATTATCTCGGCGGCCGACCCTTCGCTGGGGCAAATCCCGCAGAACCATTACTGCCTGCTGGAAGATATCCGCCTGCAAGGCACGCCCGAGCAGCAGGCGTACTTTTTTGGCCTGGCGCTGGAAGGGCATCGGTTTGCCAATGCGCTGTCGGAAACCGGCGGCAAGAACGTCCAGGACATCCAGGCGACCATTCGCCGGCAAGGCGATGGCTATGTGATCAACGGTCGCAAGGGTTATTGCACCGGTTCGCTGTATGCCCACTGGCTGGCGGTGCTGGCGCTGGATGAACAGCAAAATGCGCAATTGGCGTTCGTGCCGCGCGGCACTGAAGGCCTGGTGGTGGTCGACGACTGGGACAGCATGGGCCAACGCACCACCTCCAGCGGCACGGTGCTGGCCGAAGGCTTGAAGGTGCCGGCGTTCAATCTGTTTCCTACCCATCGCTCCTACGATTCGCCGACCCTGGCCGGGCCTTTCGCCCAATTGACCACCGCCGCCATCGACGCCGGCATCGCCCGTGCCGCGTTGCGTGACACGGTGCAGTTCGTCCGGCAATTCGCCCGTCCATGGATCGATGCCGGGGTGGAAAACGCCAGTGAAGACCCGCTGACTATCATCCAGGTCGGCGCGCTGGATATTCGCCTGGAAGCGGCGGAAGCCTTGTTGGAGCGGGCCGGCAAGGCTCTGGACGCCGCGCGCCCGGCACCCGATGAAGACAACGTTGCCCACGCCTCCCTGGCTGTCGCGCGAGCCAAGGTACTGACCACTGAAATCGCCATTGAAGCCAGCAACAAGCTCTTCGAACTCGGCGGCACCCGCTCCACCCTGAAGAAGCACAACTTCGACCGTCACTGGCGCAATGCACGGGTGCATACCCTGCATGACCCGGTGCGCTGGAAGTATCACGTGGTGGGCAACTGGCTGCTCAACGGCGCCAAGCCACCGCGTCACGATTGGTCCTGAACCATGGCCGAGCTGTTTAAAAACATCTATTGGGCCGACATCGGCCAAGCCTGCCTGGAAACCCTGAGCATGCTCAGCGCGGCCCTGGGTTTTACCGTGCTGCTGGGGTTGCCGCTGGGGGTGCTGTTGTTCCTCACCGGCAAGCGCCAGTTGCACGAAACCCTGGTGGTGTATCGGGCGCTGTCGGTGGTGGTCAACGTGCTGCGCTCGCTGCCGTTCATCATCCTGCTGATTGTGCTGATCCCGGTGACCACCTTGCTGGTGGGCACCTCCCTGGGCGTGGCCGGTACGATTCCGCCGTTGGTGGTGGGCTGTACGCCGTTCTTTGCGCGGCTGGTGGAAACCGCCTTGCGCGAAGTCGACCGTGGCGTGGTGGAGGCCACCCAATCCATGGGCGCCAGCACCTGGCAGGTGATCCGCCACACGCTGTTGCCGGAAGCCCGGGGCGGGCTGCTGGCAGCGGTCACTGTCACCGCGATTGTGCTGGTGGACTACACCGCCATGGCCGGGGTGATCGGTGGCGGTGGCCTGGGCGACCTGGCTATCCGCTACGGCTATCAGCGTTTCCAGACCGACGTGATGGTGGTCACCGTGTTGCTGCTGTTGGTGCTGGTGCAGGCCCTGCAGATGACCGGTGACCGTTTGGTGGCGCATTACAGCCGCCGTTGATTCCTATAACTAATGCCTTCGGAGCAACCATGAAAAAATCCCTGGCCATCTTGGCCGCTGTCTTGTCCTTCAATGCCTTTGCCAACGAGACGCTGGTCGTCGGCGCCACGCCCGTGCCTCACGCCGAGATCCTCGAGTTCGTAAAGCCGGTGCTGGCCAAGGAAGGTGTGGACCTGCAAATCAAGGTCTTCACCGATTTCATCCAGCCCAACCAGCAACTGGCGCTGAAGAACATCGACGCCAACTACTACCAGTACCGGCCATTCCTGGATGACTACAACAAGACCCGGAATACCAACCTGGTGCCGGTGGTCGGTGTGCACATCGAGCCTTTCGGCGCGTACTCGACCAAGATCAAAAATATCTCGGAGTTGAAAGACGGCGCGACAGTGTCGATCCCCAACGACCCGGTCAACACTGGCCGCGCCTTGGTGCTGCTGGACGAAGCCGGCCTGATCAAGCTCAAGGACCCGAGCAACACCCTTGCCACGCCGCGGGATATCGTTGAAAACCCCAAGCACCTGAAAATTCGTGAACTGGAAGGTGCGTTGCTGGCCCGCTCGGTGAGCCAGGTGGACCTGGCGTTCGTGTTTGCCAACTACGCCCTGGAAGCGGGGATCGACACCAACAGCGCGTTGATCGTCGAGAAGGGCAAGAGCCTGTACGTGGAGTACCTGGTCGCGCGCCCGGACAACATCAATGACCCTGGCATCCAGAAACTGGCCAAGGCGTTGAACTCCGATGAAGTGCGCCAGTTCATCCTGACCCGCTATAAAGGCCAGATTGCCCCGGGATTCTAAGTCTGACGGCGATCAAAATGTGGGAGCGGGCTTGTGTGGGAGCGGGCTTGCTCGCGAAGGCGGTG
>NZ_JBSVWQ010000262.1:0-7257 GCF_054071215.1 Pseudomonas sp. SDO5522_S412
GCTTGTTGGAGAAGGGGGGGTGTAAGCCACTGAATGTGTTTCTGATACACCGTATTCGCGAGCAAGCCCGCTCCCACATTTGGACCGAGATCGCTTTTAGATCGCTACATCGGCCTTGATGCTTGGATCAGCGTCATAGCCCACGATTTCAAAATCTTCGAATTTGTAATCGTAGATCGACGCGGGTTTGCGCTTGATCACCAGTTCCGGCAGCTTCTTCGGCGTGCGCGCCAGCTGGGTCTGGATCTGTTCCATATGGTTGCTGTAGGCATGGGTGTCGCCCGTGGTGACGATGATCTCGTGAGGGATCAGGTCGCACTGCTGGGCCAGCATATGGGTGAGCAACGCCAGGGCCGCGGTGTTGTACGGCAGGCCGAGGAATACATCTGAGCTGCGGATGTACAACTGCATCGACAGATGACCGTCATGCACAAACGCCTGGTACAGCAGGTGGCAAGGTGGCAGCGCTTGCTTGCCGTCCCGGGCGTTCTGCTGCGGGCTCTTGGTCTCGTCCGGCAGGTACTCGACGTTCCAGCCGTGAAACAGGATGCGGCGGCTATTGGGGTTGGTCTTCAACGTCTCGACCATGTAGTCGATCTGGTTGATCTTGCCGCCGTCCTTGGTTGGCCACGCGGTCCACTGCTCGCCGTACACCGGGCCCAGGTCGCCGTCTTCGGTGGCCCATTCGTCCCAGATACGCACGCCATTTTCGTTCAGCCACTTGATGTTGGTGTTGCCACTCAACATCCAGATCAATTCGTTGGCGATGCTTTTGAAGTGAAGCTTCTTGGTGGTCAGCAGCGGGAAGCCGTCGGCCAAGCTATGCCGAAACTGACGGGCAAACACGGCCTTGGTGCCGGTGCCGGTGCGGTCGCCCTTGGTCAGGCCATTGGTCACGACATCGTTCAGTAGTTCGAGATATTGCTTCATGTGTATACCTGTATCGTTGAAGCCGGGACCCTCGGGCCCCGGCGTTCGAATTTAAAGCGCGGTGTTCTTGATGCCTTGCGGGCGATTGTAAGCCCACCACAGCAGGCCCAGGCCGGCGATGATCATCGGCAGGCTGAGAATCTGACCCATGGTCACCCAGCCCCACGCCAGGTAGCCCAGTTGCGCATCCGGCACCCGTACGAACTCGACGATAAAGCGGAAGATCCCGTAGAACAACGCGAACATCCCCGAAACGGCCATGGTCGGGCGTGGCTTGCGCGAGAAGATGTAGAGGATCAGGAACAGCGCCACGCCTTCCAGGGCGAACTGGTACAGCTGCGAGGGGTGGCGCGGCAATTGCGCCGGGTCGCTGAACGGCGGGAACACCATGGCCCACGGCACGTCAGTCGGCTTGCCCCACAGTTCGGCGTTGATGAAGTTACCGATGCGCCCGGCACCCAGGCCAATCGGCACGAACGGTGCGACGAAGTCCATCAACTGGAAGAACGACTTGCCGTTACGCCGGCCAAACCACCAGGCGGCGATCATCACCCCCACAAACCCGCCGTGGAACGCCATGCCGCCCTTCCACACCTCGAAGATCAGCGTCGGGTTGGCGATGTAGGCTGGCAGGTCGTAGAACAGCACATACCCCAGGCGTCCGCCGACGATGACCCCCATCGACATCCAGAACACCATGTCGGAGAGCTTCTCCTTGGTCCAGGTCGGGTCGAAACGGTTCAGGCGCCGGGAAGCCAGCAGCCAGGCACCGCCGATGCCGATCAGGTACATCAACCCGTACCAATGGATTTGCAGCGGACCGATGGCCACGGCCACCGGGTTGATCTGCGGGTAAGGCAGCATTGCGACTCCTCGTTAAATCAATAGTCATGGCGCATCGGACCATGCCGGTGCGCGATTAAGCCTGCGTTACAGCAAAAAATTCAGCCCTACGCAAAACAGCAGCCCGGCGAACAGCCGCTTGAGCAAGCGCGGCGACAACCGGTGCGCCAGGCGCGCGCCGAAACGGGCCGCCACCATGCTGGTCAGGGCGATGCCCAGCAGCGCCGGCAAGTACACAAAGCCGAGACTATGATCGGGCAGCAGCGGATCATGCCAGCCCAGAATCATGAAACTTAACGCACTGGCCAGGGCGATCGGCAAGCCGCAGGCCGACGAAGTGGCCACTGCCTGCTGCATCGGCACGCTGCGCCAGGTCAGGAACGGCACGGTCAACGAACCACCACCGGTGCCGAAAATCGCCGACGACCAGCCGATCACGCCACCCGCCAGGGTCAGGCCAAGCTTGCCCGGCACCTGGCGGCTGGCCTTGGGCTTGAGCTCCAGGGTCATCTGCACGGCGATCACCAGGGCGAACACACCGATGATCTTCTGTAGATGCGGCCCGGAGATCGCCTCGGCGGTCAGCGCGCCAACGCCCGCGCCCAGCAGGATACCCACGGCCATCCATACGAAGATCGGCCAGCGCACGGCGCCGCGCCGATGATGCTCACGCACCGCATTCACCGACGTGAAGATAATAGACGCCAGGGACGTGCCGACAGCGAGGTGGGTCAGCACCGCGGGATCGAAGCCCTGCAAGGTGAAGCTGAACACCAGCACCGGCACAATAATGATGCCGCCGCCCACGCCGAACAGCCCGGCGAGCATGCCCGCGCAGGATCCCAGCAGCAAATACAGCAGAAATTCCATGGGAGCCCCCGAAAACAGACCGGCATGTTAACGGATGCAAAGCACAGGGTTCTATGGGTAGAGTGGGCAAAACACAAAGGGATCGCCTTATGTGCCTGATTGTTTTCGCCTGGCGGCCGGGCCACGCCCAGCCGCTGATCGTCGCGGCCAACCGTGATGAATTTTATGCCCGGCCCAGTTTGCCGTTGGCCCAGTGGCTGGATGCGCCCCATGTTTACGCGGGCAGGGACCAGGAAGCGGGAGGGACCTGGCTGGGAGTTGGCGCAGACGGGCGCTTTGCGGCGCTGACCAATATCCGTGACCCGCACCAGCCGCCGGCGCGCAAGTCGCGGGGTGAGTTGGTGGCGCGCTTTCTCAGCGGTTCGCTGTCGATTGACGACTATTTGGCCGACGTTAATGGCAGATCGATTGAATATGCCGGGTTTAACCTGCTGGTCGGGACGCGGGACGAGCTTTGGCATTACAACGCCAAGGAATCTGCGCCGACACCATTGGTGGCGGGGGTTTATGGGTTATCCAATGCAGGGCTGGATACGCCGTGGCCGAAGTTGTTGAAGGCCAAGGCGGCGCTGACAGAAGTGCTGGACGATCCGCAGCCTGAAGCCTTGCTGGGGATTTTGAGCGACCCGCAGACCGCGCCGTTTGCCGACTTGCCGGATACCGGCGTGGGCTTGGCGACGGAGAGTCTGTTGTCGAGCGTGTTTATTGCCAGCCCCAGCTACGGGACGCGGGCGAGCACGGCGCTGATTGTGAATGCCGACGGGACGCGACATATCGTGGAGCGCAGTTTTGGGCCGTATGGCGGACAGTTGGGTGAAGTTGAACTCAAAATCTGAACCTCACGCAAACCAAATGTGGGAGCGGGCTTGCTCGCGAAGGCGGCGTGTCAGCCAATACATAAGCTGACTGATGCACCGCTTTCGCGAGCAAGCCCGCTCCCACATTTCGATTGGGGACAGGCTCTGAAATCCGGTTAGAGGCTCTTTGCAGACGCCGGGTTGATCATCCGCGCCAACCCAAGGTTCTTCAGCGCCAATTGCAGCGAGCTGTGGATAACTTGCGGGTTGTCGATAGTCATCAACTCCGCCAGCAGCTCCTTGGCCCGGCTCAGGTTGATCTGGCGCAGCATCCATTTCACCTTCGGCAAGTTGGTGGCGTTCATCGACAGGCTGTCAAAGCCCATCGCCATCAACAGTACGGCCGCCGCCGGGTCACCGGCCATCTCGCCGCAGATACTCACCTGCTTGCCTTCGGCATGGGCGTCGCGCACCACGTTCTGCAAGGCTTGCAGCACCGCCGGGTGCAGGTAGTCGTAGAGGTCGGCCACCCGCGGGTTGTTGCGGTCCACGGCCAGCAGGTACTGGGTCAGGTCGTTGGAGCCCACCGACAGGAAGTCCACCTGCCGCGCCAGCTCCTTGGCCTGGTACACCGCCGCCGGAATCTCGATCATCACGCCAATCGGCGGCATCGGCACGTCGGCGCCTTCGTCGCGCACTTCGCCCCAGGCCCGGTGGATCAGGTGCAGGGCTTCTTCCAGCTCGTGGGTGCCGGAGATCATCGGGAGCAGGATGCGCAGGTTGTTCAGGCCTTCGCTGGCCTTGAGCATCGCGCGGGTCTGGACGAGGAAGATTTCAGGATGGTCGAGGGTAACGCGAATACCGCGCCAGCCGAGGAAGGGGTTGTCTTCCTTGATGGGGAAATACGACAGTGACTTGTCGCCGCCAATGTCAAGGCTGCGCATGGTCACCGGTAACGGATGGAAGGCGGACAGTTGCTCGCGATAAATCGCCAGCTGCTCCTTCTCACTCGGAAAACGCTGGTTGATCATGAACGGCACTTCGGTGCGGTACAGGCCCACCCCTTCGGCGCCGCGCTGTTGTGCACGTGCCACGTCCGCCAGCAGGCCGGTGTTGACCAGCAGCGGTACGCGGTGGCCGTCTAGGGTCACGCAGGGCAGTTCCCGCAGGGCGTCGAGGCCCTGGGACAGCTGGCGTTCTTCTTCCACCACTTCGGCGTATTGCTTGCGCAGCACTTCGCTGGGGTTGGTGTAGACCTCGCCGTGGTAGCCGTCGACGATCATTTCGATGCCGTCGACCTTGGAATACGGCAGGTCCACCAGGCCCATCACCGTCGGAATGCCCATGGCCCGCGCCAGGATCGCGACGTGGGAGTTGCCCGAACCCAGTACCGAGACCAGGCCCACCAGTTTGCCTTCCGGCACTTCGCCGAGCATGGTGGCGGTCAGTTCTTCACTGATCAGGATGGTGTTGTCGGGGTACACCAACGTGGTCGAGCGCTCTTCCTGCAGGTAGGCCAGCAGACGGCGACCGAGGTCCTTCACGTCCGAGGCGCGCTCGCGCAGGTAGGCGTCGTCCATCAATTCGAAACGGTTGACGTGATCGGTGACCACCTGGCGCAGCGCGCCCTGGGCCCACTGGCCGGTCTTGATCACGTCCTTGACTTCGCTGCCCAGGGACGCGTCGTCGAGCATCATCAGGTACACGTCGAACAACGCCCGCTCTTCAGGCCGCAGCTGGGTGGCCAGCTTGGTCGAGAGGGTGCGCATGTCATTGCGCACGCCTTCGAGGGCGGTCTTGAACAGGATGATTTCAGCGTCGATGTCGGTGACGGTCTTGTCCGGCACCACGTCCAGGTCGGCGGGCGGCAGCATGACCACGGCGGTACCGACAGCAGCACCCGGCGAACCCGGCACGCCGACGAACTTGGCTTCCTGGATGCCCTTGCCCTGGCGTCCCAGGCCGCGAATCGAACCGGTGGCCTCGGCGTGGGCGATAACCCCGGCGAGCTGCGCGCTCATGGTCACAAGGAAGGCTTCTTCACCTTCGTCGAACTGGCGGCGTTCTTTCTGCTGGATGACCAACACGCCGACAACGCGGCGGTGGTGAATGATCGGCGCACCGAGGAACGAGGCGTAGCGCTCTTCACCGGTTTCGGCAAAGTAGCGATAACGCGGGTGATCGGCCGCGTTTTCGAGGTTCAGGGGTTCTTCACGCGTCCCCACCAGGCCCACCAGACCTTCATTGGGCGCCATGCTGACCTTGCCGATGGAGCGCTTGTTCAAGCCCTCGGTGGCCATCAGGACAAAACGGTTGGTCTCGGGGTCCAGCAGGTAAACCGAGCAGACCTGGCTGCCCATGGCTTCCTTGACGCGCAACACAATAATCCCCAACGCCGCCTTGAGATCCTTGGCGGAGTTAACTTCCTGGACGATCTTGCGCAGCGTATTGAGCATGGCTCGGGGTCGAACTCCGTCGTCAGTCGCGCGCTAAAAGGCGCGGGGCAAGCTCTTTAAGAGCGCGACGATAAACCTCGCGCTTGAATGTCACCACCTGGCCCAACGGATACCAATAACTGACCCAGCGCCAGCCATCGAACTCCGGTTTACCGGTCAAATCCATCCGCACCCGCTGCTCGTTGGAGATCAGGCGCAGGAGAAACCATTTCTGTTTCTGGCCGATGCACAGCGGTTGGCTGTGGGTACGCACCAGACGTTGCGGCAAACGATAGCGCAACCAGCCTCGGGTGCAGGCCAGAATTTGCACATCTTCACGTTCAAGGCCTACTTCTTCGTTCAACTCACGGTACAAGGCGTCTTCAGGGGTTTCGTCGGGGTTGATTCCGCCTTGAGGAAACTGCCAGGCATCTTGGTTGATACGGCGAGCCCATAGCACCTGTCCGGCATCATTCGTAAGAATAATCCCGACATTAGGACGGAAACCATCGGGGTCGATCACGGCAACAACCTCGCAAACGCATGTCACCGCATTGTTCCACAAAGATTGATACAGCGGCAACGAGGCTGCTTACCTTATGTGCACTCTTGTGAAAAGACCGTATTCTGGACGCCTTTTTACAGACTTTTCAGCGAGTAACTGCAATGCGCCTGGCTTTATTCGACTTGGACAACACGCTTTTGGGGGGTGACAGCGATCACGCCTGGGGCGATTACCTCTGTGAACGCGGGATTCTCGACGCGGTGGCCTACAAGGCCCGCAACGACGAGTTCTACCAGGACTACCTGGCCGGCAAGCTGGATAACGCCGAGTACCTGAACTTCTGCCTGGAAATCCTCGGCCGCACCGAGATGGCCCAGCTGGATGAATGGCACCGCGACTACATGCGCGACTGCATCGAGCCGATCATGCTGCCCAAGGCAGTTGAGTTGCTGGCCAAGCACCGGGCGGCGGGCGACAAGCTGGTGATCATCACCGCGACCAACCGTTTTGTGACCGCGCCGATTGCCGAGCGACTGGGGGTTGAAACCCTGATTGCGACGGAATGCGAGATGCAGGATGGCCGCTACACCGGGCGCAGTACGGATATCCCGTGCTTTCGCGAGGGCAAGGTGACGCGCTTGAATCGCTGGCTGGAAGAGACCGGGTTTAGCCTGGAGGACAGTTACTTCTATAGCGATTCGATGAATGACCTGCCGCTGTTGGAGCAGGTGACGCATGCAGTGGCAGTGGATCCGGATCCGAATCTGCGGGCTGAGGCTGAGAAGCGTGGTTGGCCGGTGATTAGCCTGCGCGGCTGATAAAGCTTTCGCGAGCAAGCCCGCTCCCACATTTGATCGAGTTCCACCTTTGGAATGCA
>NZ_JBSVWQ010000263.1:0-7255 GCF_054071215.1 Pseudomonas sp. SDO5522_S412
CGCTGTAAGAGCGGAACCATAAGCGGCCGTTACCGCAGCAACGGATATGTACCCATAACCCCGCCATCCCCCCGCATTGCACCCGCAGCCCAGAGCCGATAGTCTTGCAAATCATTACCAGCCCAATCGCCCAGCACCCCCGGGCCCATTGGGTAAAAGGAGAGGTTTGTGAACATCGGACAGTTCGCCTTTCAACGCCAGGTTGAAAATCTATACGTCGACCACAACGCCTGGCTACGTACCCTGTTGCGGCGCAAGCTGGGCAACGCATTCGACGCCGCCGACCTGGCCCACGACGTCTACCTGCAACTCATGCGCAAGGGCCAACTCCCGCCCACCGGCGAATCCCGGCGGCACCTGACCCAGATCGCCAACGGCCTGGTCATCGACCTCTACCGCCGCCGCCAGATCGAATCCGCCTACCTGCAAGCCCTGGCCCTGTTGCCCGAACCCTGTGCCCCCGATGAAGAAACCCGCGCCCTGGCCATCGAGGCCCTGATCCAAATCGACGCCGCCCTGCACAGCCTGCCACCCAAGGCGCGCCAGGCCCTGTTGCTGTGCAAGCTCGATGGCCTGAGCTACCGCGAGATCGCCGCCGAGCTCCAGGTCTCCGTCTCCTCGGTGGAAAAGTACATCGCCGCCGGCCTGCTGGCCTGCTACCAGACCCTGTACGGTTGACCCTCGCAATGTCGACCGAGCAGCCAATCTCCCCGGATATCATCGAGCGCGCCGCCGCCTGGATGGCCCGCCTGTGGGCCGATGACGCCAGCGCCGAAGACCACGCCAACTGCCTGCACTGGCGCGCCGAACATCCCCATCACGAACTGGCCTGGACGCGCCTGCTGGGCTTCGAGCAAAGACTCCACAGCATCCCCGCGCCGGTGGCCAGGCACAGCCTGGCCGAACCCGACGCTCCCGACTCCCCCGACCGCCGGAGCACCCTGCGCCTGCTGGGCCTGTTGGTCGCAGCCGGTGGCCTCACCTACGGCGTGCGCCGCACCGACGCCTGGCAGCTGGCGAGTGCCGGCCATAGCACCCGCACCGGCGAAGTTCGCGAAGTGGTATTGCCCGACGGTACCCGCCTGGTATTGGGCCCGGCTTCAGCAATTGACGTGCAGTTCGATGACGACCAGCGCCTGGTGCTGCTGCGGGCCGGCGAGGTCTTCATCACGACCGCGCCGTCACCCCGGCCGTTTCGGGTGCAGAGTCGCCAGGGCGTGTTTCATGCCCTGGGCACGCGCTTCAGCCTGCGCCAATGCGACGACAGCAACTGCCAGTTGGCCGTGCTTGAGGGCGCCGTGCAGGTGCAGCCCGACCATGGCGCAGGTGCGCGGGTGGAGGCAGGTCAAGGCGCCACGGTTTCCAGGGACACCGTGCAGCCGACTGCGGCGGTGACTGACCGCAGCATCGCCTGGGTCAAGGGCCTGTTGGTGGCCGATGGCACCCGGCTGGACGAACTGATCGCCGAGCTGGGACGCTACCGCCGCGGTGTACTGCGCTGTGCGCCTGAGGTGGCGATGCTGCGGGTCAGCGGTGTATTGCACCTGGACAATACCGACCTGGCGCTGGACAACCTGGCCGCCGCGTTGCCGATCCAGGTGGTGCGGCGCACCCGCTATTGGGTGACGGTCCGCGCCCCTGCCTGAAAATTCCTTGAGGTTTCGATTGAGGGTTTTGGCCGCTCGTTCGGAAGATAAGGTAAGGGCGAGCAAAGGCTCATTCAGTCAGGGAGACTTCATGAGTAACAAGGATGTGGCTGCGGCCAAACCCAGGGGGCGGGGCGCGGTCTCGCAAGTGTTGCGGCCGGTGCGCGGGCGACTGATCGCTGCGGCACTGCTGGCCGGTGTGGGCAGTATGCTGACGCTGGTGCCGCTGGGGGGCATTGTGCATATCGCCAGGGTCGCCCTCGGCGCGCCGTCGATGGCCCAGGCATCGGGCGAGGTCTGGTTGACCATCAGCCTCAGCCTGGCGAGCCTGTTCGCGGGCCTGCTGTTGATGACAGTTGCGGAGACGGTCGCGCACCTGGCCGACAACCACATCACTCGCCACTTGCGCCTGGCCATCGCCCAGCGCCTGAGCCAGGTGCCGCTGGGCTGGTTCACCGAGCGGGCGTCGGGCGAGGTCAAGCAGGCGATGCAGGATGACATCGGCACCCTGCACAGCCTGACTGCGCATTTCTACACCACCGTGGGCCGTTGTGCCGGGGCCGTGCTGCTGTCGGCGGCTTATCTGTTCATGGTGGACTGGCGCATGGCGCTGGTCTCGCTGCTGCCGTTTCCGGGGTTTTTGCTGTTTTTTACCCGGGCGATGAAAGCCAGCGGCAGCCACATGCAGTCCTTTGTCGAGCGCATGACCCGGGTCAATAACGCGGTGGTCGAGTTCGTCAACGGCATTCCGGTGGTCAAGGCCTTCGGTGCCACCGGCAAGGCCCACGCCAGTTACCGCAAGGCGGTAGATGAGTTCAGCGAAGCCTTCGTTGAGTTCACCCGGCCACTGGTGGGGACGATGGCCAATGCCAACGCGATGATCGCCCCGGTGATGGTGCTCGCCATGGTGCTGACGTTTGGCCTGGTGTTTGTCAGCCTGGGCTGGATCAGCGCGGTGGAGGTGCTGCCGTTCGCCATTGTCGCACCGGGCATTTGCGCGCCACTGATGCTGCTGAGTTACATCGTGCATGATCTGGACAACGCCACCGGCGCGGCCCAGCGCGTGCAGGCACTGCTGGCGACGCCGGTGCTGGCGCAGGTGGAGCCGGGGGGCGAACGCTTGCCCAAGGACGCCGGAGTACGCGTCGAAAACCTCGGGTACGCCTACGACCCGCAGCACCCGGTACTGTCGAACATCAGCTTTACCCTCAAGCCTGGCACTGTAACCGCCATCGTCGGCGCCTCGGGTTCGGGCAAGTCGACCCTGGCGCGCCTGCTGCTGCGGTTTTTTGACCCGACCGAGGGGCGTATCACCCTGGGCGGCGTCGACCTGCGGCAGATCGAGACCTCGCAGCTCTACAACCTGATCGGCTTTGTGCTGCAAGAGGTGCGCCTGGTCCACGCCAGCGTTGCCGAAAACATCGCCCTCGGCCGGCCCAGCGCCAGCCGCAAGGAAATCGAGGCGGCCGCACGGGCCGCGAATATTCATGAGTGCATCATCGGCTTGCCACGGGGCTATGCCTCGGTGATTGGCGAGGACGCGCAGTTGTCCGGTGGCGAGCAGCAGCGTATCAGCATCGCCCGCGCAGTATTGCTGGCGCCGCCGGTGCTGGTGCTGGATGAACCCACGGCCGCCGCCGATGCCGCAAACGAGGTGGCAATCCAGGAGGCGCTGTCGCGCTTCGCCCAAGGGCGCACGCTGTTGGTGATTGCCCATCGCCTCGATACCGTGATGCACGCCGACCACATCATCGTGCTGGAAAACGGCCGTATTGTTGAACAGGGCACCCATCCTCGACTGATCGCGCAAGAGGGCCGTTATGCGCGCCTGTGGGCGTCGGGCGGTTACAAACAGACCCGCGAACAGGCGCTGCCGACATGCTGAAAACCTTTATCGAACTGTTGAGCGATGACGGGCCGGTCTTCCGTCGCTATGTCGGGAAAGTGATGTTCTACGGTGCGCTGTGCGGGCTGACCCTCGCCGCCCTGGTGCCGGTACTCACCGACATGCTCAACGGTGATCTGGCCGAAGCGGCGTTGTGGCTGGTGGTGTTCCTGGCGGCGGTGGCGACGTGTTGGGCCACGCGACGCGAGGTTGAAAAGGCTGGCGTCGCGGTGGGTGTGGCGGTGCTGCAAGGCGGGCGCCAGCGCATCGGCGACCATGTGGCCGAACTGCCTGTCGGTTGGTTCACGCCTGATAACACGGCGCGGCTCAACCAGGTGGTGACCCAGGGCATGATGGCCGTGGCCCAGCTGCCGGCCCATGTATTTACTCCGGTGCTCAGCGGCGTGGTGACGCCATTGGTGCTGGTACTGGCGTTGTTTGTGCTGCACTGGAAAATGGGCCTGATCGCCTTGCTGGCGTTGCCGATTCTCGGCGGCGCGTTCTGGCTCAGCGCCCGCCTTGGGCGGCGCGCCGACCGGGCGTTCCAGCGCAGCTCGGCCGACACCAGCCAGCGCATGCTGGAGTTCGCCCAGTCGCAGTCGGTGTTGCGTGCCTTCAGTGGCGGCGGCAGCTCGGTGTTCCTGCAACGGGCGATCGAACAGCAGCACGCGACCGGGGCGCGCCTGATCCTGCTGTCCGCGACCTCGATTCTGCTGAACATATGGCTGGTGCAGGTGGTGTTCGCGGCCTTGTTGATCGCCGCCGCGCTCTGGCTTGACGCTTACCTGGGAAATGCCTTGCACGTGGGCTCGGTGATTGCGGTGATGGTGTCGCTGTTGCTGGTCAGCCGCTTCATTGACCCGTTGCTGGAGGTGGCCGGCTATGGCGAAACGTTGCGCGGTGCCGGGGTGCAGCTTGAGGCGGTGCGCGAGATATTGGCCGCGTCGCCCCTGAAGGTGCCGAGCGCGCCGCAATCTCCACGGGATGCCTCGGTGGAACTGTTCGATGTGAGCTTTCGCCACGCGGCCGGTTCGCGGGACGTGCTGCGCGGGGTGAACCTGCGTATTGAGCCCGGCAGCATGACCGCGCTGGTGGGGGCTTCCGGTTCGGGCAAGACCACGCTGTTGCGGTTGGTCGCACGGTTTTTCGAGGTCAGCCAGGGCCAGGTGTGCATCGCAGGCGTGGATGTGCGACAGATGTCCGGCGAGCAGCTCAACGCGCAGATCAGCCAGATCTTCCAGGACACGTACCTGTTCCAGGGCAGCGTCGCCGACAACATTCGCCTCGGCAAACCCGACGCCAGCGACGCACAAGTGTTGGAGGCCGCGCGGCAGGCCGGTGTGCAGGCGATTATCGAGCGCCTGCCCATGGGCCTGTCGACCACGGTGGGTGAGGGCGGGGCACGCCTGTCCGGTGGCGAGCGTCAGCGTGTCGCGATCGCCCGTGCGTTGATCAAGGGCGCGCCGATCCTGCTGGTGGACGAAGCCACGGCAGCACTGGACGCCGAGAACCAGGCGGTCATCGCCGAAACCCTGGCACGCTTGCGCGGCACATGCACGCTGATCGTGATCGCGCATCAGTTGTCGACGGTGGTGATGGCCGACCAGATCGTGGTGCTCGATGAAGGCCGGATCGTGGAGCAGGGCACGCCTGAGCAATTGACCGCAAGGCAAGGGCGCTATGCCCGGTTCCTCGCGCAGCGGCGGGCGTCGAAAGGCTGGCGTATCGCTTAGTGGACCCGCCAGGGCGGCGGGTCCGAAGGGCAGGTCAGAGCTTTGGCAGTTGCCCGATGCGGCCCATCATTTCGGTGACGATCTGCAGGTCCAGCAGGAACTGGTCGACGGTCTTGAACTCGTTGTCGGTATGGCCGGTGTACTTGACCTCCGGCCGTGCCAGGCCGAATTGCACGCCGTTGGGCAGCTCATGCACCGAGGTAGCGCCGGCAGACGTGCCGTACTTGTGCTCCATGCCCAGGTTCTCGCTGGCCACCGCCAACAGCGCCTTGACCCACTCGCCCTCAGGGTTGCGGTACATCGGCTCGGCGATCGAGTAATCGAAGGTCACAGCCACGTGGTTTTTCTTGGTCCAGGCGCTGAGCTTGTCGGCGATTTCGGCCTTGAGCGCTTCCGGTGACTTGCCCTTTGGCACCCGCAGGTTGACCGCCAGCTTGAAGGTAGTTTCATCCTCGCCCACATAGGTCAGCGAGGTGGTCAGCGGGCCCATGAACGCATCGGAGAAGCCCACGCCCAGCTTGGCACCCAGGTAATCCAGGCCCCAGTTGTTGGCGGCGTAGTGCGCGGCGTCGGTGAACTGGTTGTGCTTGAGCGCGACCTTGCCGTCGAGGCTATTGAGGAAGTCGAGGGCCCTGGCTACCGGGTTCACCCCGGATTCCGGTTCGGAGGAGTGGGCGGACACGCCAGTGACGGTCAACTGAACGTCCTTGCCGACGACCTTGGCCGCCACTTCAAAGTCGCCGCCATTGCGCTTGGCGTACTCGCTGCCGGCCTTTTGCAGGCTGGCGGCCAGTTCGGCAGGCTTGTCGCTGAGCAATGTCACCACCGACGCCGACGGAATCTGGTTGGTGGCCTTGCCACCGGTCATCGAGATGATTTCTGCGCCTTTGCCTTCAGCCTTGCGCTTGGGGAACTTGGCCATGACCGTGCCGTAGCCTTTCTCGGCGATCACCACCGGGTAGCCGCCGTCCAGCGCCAGGTTGTAGTTGGGCGTTGGGTTGTGCTCGAAGTAGTACGGGATCGCGTCGCCGGAGGTTTCCTCGGTGGTGTCCACCAGCAGCTTGAAATTGCGCGCCAGCGGCAGCTTCTCTTCCTTGATCACCTTCATCGCGTACATCGCCACCACGATGCCGTTCTTGTCATCCTCGGTGCCGCGACCATACATCCGGTCGCCGATCAGCGTGACCTTGAATGGGTCGAGCTTGGTGCCGTCCTTGAGCACCCAGTTTTCCGGGGTTACCGGTACCACGTCCGCGTGAGCGTGGATGCCGACCACTTCATCGCCGCTGCCTTCCAGGGAAATCTCGTAGACGCGGTTGTCGATGTTGCGGAAGTTCAGGTTGAACGACTCGGCCAGGCTCTTGATCTTGGCGGCGATCTTGATGAACTCGGGATTGTCGTGCTGGGCCACGCCGGCGACCTGGAAGGTCGGGATCTCCACCAGCTCACGCAGGGTTTCAGTGGCGGCGGCGCCGTACTTAACCCGCGCATACAGGCCCAGCAGGCGATGGATTTCATTCTGCTGGTCGGCGCTCAGGTCCTTGTTGTCGAGAAAGGCACTGATGGCCGGGCCGAGGTTGTCGCTCTTGGCCACGTCATTCTTGGCCAGGCTGGCGAGGAACTGCCGGAAATCCTTGACCGAGGCATCGCTGAAGGTCTTCAGGATGACGGCGTTCTGTTGTGGGGTGAGGTTGGCTTGAGCTTGGGTGGTGAACACCGAAAGGCTGGCGGCCATCAGGGTGGCTACGGCCAGTTGCTTGAGGGAAAAATCCATTGCTGGGGGCATTCCTTTGCAGGGAGTGAGTGAGAAATGTCTGATCGAAAGGTCAGAAACAATTTCACACACTACCATCGGGAGGGCGCAGGAGGGGAGCCCCCGTTGTGGGATTTGTCCGGAGGAAATGTACAAGTGGCGCATAAACGAAAATCCAGTGTGGGAGCTGTCGAGCTTTAGCGAGGCTGCGATAGCGGTGGGTCAGGCACCATCAATG